>CALCDS010000344.1 GCA_937900065.1 uncultured Clostridiaceae bacterium
GGCATTATCGGTGCGGCCCAAATTTATTATATGCGATGAGCCCATATCAGCTTTGGATGTATCCATCCAAGCGCAGATCGTAAATCTTTTGAAAAGATTGCAAGATGAAAAACACTTGACCTATTTGTTTATAGCCCATGACCTATCCATGGTAAAATATATAAGCAATCGCATAGGCGTCATGTATCAGGGCAAGCTTGTGGAGCTTGGAGATGCAAAGGAGATATATCGTTTTCCAATGCATCCGTATACAAAAAACCTTTTGTCGGCAATAACATTGCCTGATCCGGATTACGAAAGACAGCGTACCCGCATTGTTTTTGACAAATTGGTGCAAACAGAAACGAGTAAACTTCGTGAACTAGTTCCCGGACATTATGTCTATTGCGATGAAAATGAAATTTCTACTTATCAAAGAAAATATCAATCGTTGCAATCTGATTCAACTGATGATGATTACAGACATAAAAGTCGCCAAAACTAAAAGTTTTGACGACTTTTTATGGTCATTCTTCTGTTGTCAAGCAATCTTCCTTTTTAAAAACGAGCTCATTGTCCCATTTTTGATAGTAGGCTATATCCTTTATGCTCTTCTTTTTCTTTTTAGTCCCTCCGGCCTCATTTCTATAACCAAGGGGTGATATGGCTACCAATCTTATATTGTCCGGTATTTCAAGAATGGATTTTACCTTATGCTCATCAAAAAGCCCTATCCAGCATGTAGCAAGGCCCTCGCTGCAGGCTGCAAGCATTATGTGTTCCATGGCTATGCCGCAATCGCACATATAATATTCCTTGCTGTCTATTTCCTCGGCGCCTGCAGGATCGGCACACATTACCATGACCACAGGTGCCTCAATTAGTCCCTCCTGCGCGGGATTTTCCTCATTCACGCATCCGGCAATATTTTTTATAAGCCCGCCTTCATCCACCATGAGCACTCTTAAGCAGTTTTGGCAGGACCATGACGGTGCAAATGTCAAAGATTCCAATATTCTATATAACTTTTCATTTTCAATAGGATTTGGTTTATAACTTCTGCTGCTTTTTCTATCTTCTACAACATCGTAGAATTCCAACTATACCACCCTCCTTACAGGTAGTATGTGCGAAGTTTACTTTTTAATTGCACGGATTTTTCAAGCTGTATTATCCTTATGAAGCGAAGCAAAGCATCAAGGCAAAACTATATTGGCGTTTTATCAAGGGCATTTAAAGCCGCTAGTTTGTCTTATTTTCGGCCGGTCTTGAATTTAAGTCTGCTCTTTAGCAAATCCAGTTCATCGACCCTGAAAATCACAAGCATTATAAAGTAAAGAGAGGCTCCCAAAATTATCGACACCATCACAAACACTGCAAGCGAAGCAGGCCTAAAATAATGCTTTAAGAAAATGAGCAGCACAGCCATGACTATGGAAGAGGCAGATATTTTAAGTATGTTTTTGGGCAAGTAAGAACCCATGGAAATATCCACCTTTTTTTTGAGAACCACATATGCGGCCGCAAACTGGAAAACCGAAACTATTGAGGTTGCAAGGGCAAGCCCGTTATGAGCCATGGGTCTCATGAGAATATAATCTAAAACTCCATTTAGCACAATCGTAAAAATGCTTATGTTCATGAGCGTTATTGTATCCTTCATTGAATAATATATTTTGGATATTATTGCCGTGCATCCATACATTATGATCGTGGGACTGTAATATAAAAGCGCTGATGCCGTATTTATCGTGTTTTCACTGGTGAACATGTTTCTTTGATATATCAGCTTTATGATTTCTTTATTCAATACACACAGCCCTGCAAATGAAGGTATCAGAAAGATGAGTGTGGTCACGATAGCCTTATTTACATATATCTTTAGTTTCCTATCATCCTTTTTATTGATGCATTCAATTATGTCCGGAAATATTATCGTAGCTATGATGGTCGAAAAAAGCGTGATTGGAAGTTCCACAACCTTGTTTCCATAGTTGAGGTACGACATGCTTCCGGACGGAAGGTATGAGGCGAATATCCTTCCCACAAATACGTTTGCCTGGCTTATTGAAGTTGCTATGAGCACCGGGAATAAGAGACCGAAAAATTTACGTGCAAATTGCGGATACGGTTTAAAGTTTACGCCGAATCTATTGCTTATGCTTCTGATCTTTATATACTGCATAACCACTGCAACTAGGGCTCCTGCAATATAGCCTTGGGCAATCGAGTTTATGTTTGCTGTGCCCCCGAAAAGCAGCACCCATATTATCGTGCTGATTGACAGAAGGCTTATCGATATTATCGGATATACAAAGCTCCTGAAACAATTCAAAAGCGAACCTTCTATGATAGAACCGCTGTATATGAACACTCCTATGAAAAACAGCTTGGATATCGAAGCTGTAATCTTTATTTTATCCTGCTCAAATCCTGAATATATGAAGCCCACTATTTTCTCTGAGAACAATATTCCGACAATAGTCAAAACGAACAGAATGATCATCAGATAAGTGGATATGCTGTTCATTTTATCCCAGGCCTTGTCTTTATCGACTTCCATTTCGGAAATAAATACAGGTGCATATACATTGACAAGTCCAGCATTGAGGAGGGCCATTATAAAATATGGTATCAGGTAGCCTGCATTGTATGCGTCGGTCAACCCTGAAGCCCCAAACTGGCTTGCTATTACCATCTCTCTACCGAATCCAAGCAATTTTTCTATTATGGTTACGATTATAAGTATTGCTGCCGTTCTCTTTATGTTATATTTGCCCATTGAAACCTCCCTCAACCTTCCTATTTTAGACTGACGGATTTGTCAACCTCTTGCGCTTTTGCAAAAATGCAGCATAGTATCAAAAACAGCGTGAAATTGCGCCAATGCAAAAATGCGGCTGAAGTCACATTGGTAGCCATGATTGCGAGAGTTGAGCAGTTGACTCCAAACGCATACTGATTTGCGATGATATGCTTTTGCCCTAAAAAGCACTTTATGGTTTTTACAAAAATATATAGATAAAAACTTAAGTAGGTCAGCATTCCGACCACGCCGTAATTTCTCAGCATCTGCACATATTCATTATCTACTGCTGAAAAATACTTCCCTATCACAGGTCCTATGCCTATCACGGGATGAAGCTTAAAAAGTTTTATGGCATCGTTCCATCTTTGGATCCTCTGGGTAATGCTCCTAGTCTTAAGCCCGTCCCTTACGAATTCGAGAAAATAATTCAGATTCATGGATTTTATCAAAAGCAGCGAAACGCCTATTACGGCTATCGCGATGAGAGCATATGCACATGCCATCTTCCTGCCTCTTTTTATTCCTTGTATTATCAATACATATATGCACATCCCGAACACTACAGCAAGAGCTGTCCGCGATTGCGTAAAAATCGTTGCAGCAAAAAGCATGAGCGAAACTATCGTATTCATGAGCTTTCCTCTTATGCCATCCATAAACATGACGTTCGACACTGTAAATATCATGAATATTATGAGCTCGAGCGAATAAAAATTCGGATTCGATAATGTACCGAGCACCCTGCTCCAATCCGCGTTATTTAAAACTTCTATAAGCACCTTTCCGCTTTCAGTCGGTATATAGTATTTTGTAAACCATGCGTTTATATTGAATATGTTAAACCTCTGGAATATTCCTATGACCGATATGACCGCTCCTATCGACGGCATGACGTAATGTATGAAATGCTTTAATTTTGGCAAATCAAAGTCAATGCTGTAGATCCCGGCAATAATCAATATATAAAGTGCGACCTTGACATTTGGCACAGAATTGGAGATTATATTGGAAACCCCTCTGCTGACCCTTATATAATTGATTATTGAAAGGGTGTAGGCTATAAATATCGCAGTCATTATCTCAAGCATATGGTTTAGTATAGTATTTTCCGCATGCCTGTATTTTCTATATGCGCATGGCAGGAATGCAGCAAATAAAAGAGTGATCGGGAATGTTATTTCGAAATTGTTCCTGCCTCCTATGCTTATATAAGGTGTAAATATTATAAGGCATATATATATGATCAGAAAATAATATCCGCACTTTTTCTCATGCTCTAAAGCTTCACAGATTTTCACCTCAGACTGCCTCCTTGGCATAAATATTAAGGTGCATCAATATGCACCCTCCCTTTTAAACACAACAACCACTGTTTTTAAAAGTATAATTATATCGAGCCAGAAACTGTATTTTTTTATATACTCAATATCATATCCAATCGTCCTGTCAAGCTCTATCTCACCCCTGCCGCTCACTTGGGCAAGTCCGGTTATACCCGGCTTCACCTTCAGCCTGAACTTTTGTACATCATTATAATAATCCGCTACGGCAGGTATCTCAGGTCTTGGGCCCACAAGGCTCATATTTCCTATCAAAACATTGAAAAACTGCGGCAATTCATCTAAACTGCTGCTTCGTAAAAAACTCCCGACCCTGGTTACCCTGCTGTCGCCTTTGTCCTGAAAGACCAGCGAGCCTAGATTATCTTTGTCGACATCAAGTTTAAAAAGTGATTCCGCGTCTTTGACCATAGTCCTGAATTTATATATTGTAAAGGGTTTACCTCCCATTCCGATTCTTTTTTGCTTGAATATTACCGGGCCTTTGGAATCAAGCTTTATGGCTATGGCTATAACAAGCATCAATGGGGATAATACCACAGACAATATAAGCGATAGCAATATATCAAAAAATCTCTTTAAAATCAGATCAAAAGAATGGGTTTTCAGCCTGTTCTCAATAATACCCAATATGTCCTCTGAATCCATCTTAAACATCCTCCAGATCCTTCTATGATTTCAGGATTTCGTTTCAACTGTTTTCTGCAGCAAACCCTCAAGCTTCTTTGTTATGTTTTTTCTCGAATAATTCTCCTGCACAAATGCCCTTCCGTTTTTGCCCAGGCTTTCGCACAAGTTTCTGTCGTTATAGAGCTTTAGGATCGCTTCTTTAAGCTTATCATGGTTTTCAGGTTCCACGCAAATGCCTGAGTTTGCCTCTTTTATCATGTTTTCAGCTTCCCCTTCGACCGACAGCACTATCGGGATTCCAGATGCCATGGTTTCAAACATCTTCGAAGGAAGAGCGCCTTTGAACAGATCAAGCTTTTTAAGCGGTATTATCGCGGCATCCATCGAAGCGACTATCTCAGGCATCCTAGCTTTAGGCTGCATGGGAAAGAATTGCACATTATCAAGTCCATACTTTGCCTTCAAAGATATAAGTTTTCCCTTTTCAGGCCCTTCACCCACAAATACAAAGGCGATATCCTTATATTCCTTAAGCTTTCTGGCGGCTTCCATTATCACCTCAAGCCCCTGTGCCAGCCCATGTATCCCGGCATAACACAGTGCGAATTTGCCCTCGACATTGAACTCTTTTCTTATTGATTCGCTTCTTTTTTCAGGTTTGAATAATTCGCAATCAACGCCGTTTGTTATCAAATGTATTTTCGCCTTCTCAAATCCGCGCGATGATATGTTGCCAACTATGCCCTTAGTCTGTCCGGTTATCAGATCCGCTTTCCTATAGCAGAATTCTTCCAGCCATGTCGACATGCTGATCAAAGTTTTATTATGCAGCATCCCCAATTTTATCGCAGATTCAGGCCAGAGATCCGACACATTGAATACAAACTTGGCATTCTTAAATTTTGAAATAAGGTAGCCTGAATAACCTAAAAATAATGGCGGTGATTCAGTTATCACGACGTCCTGGCTGCCTATAAGATACGTTCCGAACAAAACCGATGATATCGTAAAAGACAGATAGTTCAGTATCCTTGGAACAAAGCCTTTGTTACAAGTCGCGTATATCCAGGTCCTGACTATCCTTATTCCGTCGATCTCTTCCTTTAGAGTAAATTTCCCCTTATAATTATCGAATATCCTGCCTTTAGGATAGTTCGGCATTGCTGTAAGTATTGTGACTTCATGGCCAAATCCTTTTAACTGTTTTGCAAATTCAAATATCCTGTTTTGAGGCGCTCCGACCTCAGGAGGACAATATTGTGTCAAGAATAATATTTTCATATGCAAACATGCCTTTCCTAATCGCTCAATTTTAAATATTGCTCAATATATCGGATATATGGACGCTCGCATTTCCATCTCCAAACACACTCATCTGTTTTTTCGATGGTTTGAAATTAAGCAAGGCATCTATTATGCTCTTTTCATGGCTTCCTACAAGTATGTTCCATCCATTCTCCACTGTTTCAACCCACTCGGTTTCTTCTCTTAAAGTTATACAAGGCTTCTTTAAAAAGAAAGCCTCTTTTTGTACACCGCCGCTGTCGGTTACAACTTTTTGAGAGTTGGCTTCAAGCTGGATCATATCAAGATAACCCACAGGCTCAATCATGTTTATATTGCCTGGAATTTTAATGCCGTACATTTTGATATACTTTCTTGTACGGGGATGAAGCGGAAGTATTATGTACAGGCCGCTCTTTCCAAGCGACTCGATTATATTTTTAAGCTTTGTAGGAGAATTTGTGTTCTCAGCCCTATGTATAGTCGCCAGTATATAATCCATGCCTTCAATTCCAAGCTTTTCAAGTATTTTGGATGATTTTGACGCCTTTTCCTTAAACTGCATCGTTGCATCAAGCATCACATCGCCGACATCATATACTCCTTTTGAAATGCCCTCGTTTTTTAAATTTCCTACTGCGGTTTCAGTCGGGCAAAAAAGTAATTTTGATATATGGTCGGTCAATATCCTGTTTTGCTCCTCAGGCATTGCCATATTGAAGCTTCTAAGCCCTGCTTCAATATGTATGACCGGAATCAAAAGCTTGCTCGCTGACAGCGCTCCTGCCAGAGTCGAATTTGTATCCCCGTATACCATGACCGCATCCGGTTTTTCATCAAGCAGTATCTCTTCTATTTTCATAAGCATCATTCCGGTCTGATATCCGTGATTTCCGGAGCCTATGTTCAGGTTGTAATCAGGCCTTGGTATTTCAAGCTCATCGAAGAAAATTTTAGACATATTTTCATCATAATGCTGTCCTGTATGGATTATCTTTTCATCATTTTTTTCCCTCAGCACTTTGGATACAGGCGCAGCTTTTATAAATTGGGGCCTCGCACCTATCACTGTAAGTATTTTCACGTTTTATCACCCATTGTTTTTTATTTGAAACTATGTTAAAGCATATTGTTGATTTTT
>CALCDS010000345.1 GCA_937900065.1 uncultured Clostridiaceae bacterium
CCAAAACTTTTGCGGGAAAGTTCCTGTGGATCCGTGCCGGTTACAGATGCCGTAAGCGCTAAAAATCCCCAAGGCACTAATGTTGCACCTACCCAGATAGCAGACATTTGAGCCATTGCTGCGATGTAAGCAACATTTGCTCCTATAGGCTTGCCTAATGCCAAAGCTATATTCGCTCCTATAGGAATAGCTGCATAACCTGATCCATCAAATGCCGCAAATCCGCTTGCCACTGTAGCTAGCAATGTCACCATGAACTTGTTGATCGGAACATGTTGAGCTGCAAAATATCCCCAGTCAAATGCAAGTCCTCTCATTTGAGGATTGCCTACAATCTCCTTTAATGATTGTCCACTTAACCAGAAAAAGCCGGCAATAACGACTACAGGTCCAAATACTTTTACAGAGAAAGTCCAGCCCTCACGTATCTTGGCAAATAATGTTTCAAATGCCTTCTTTTTATAATATCCTATAGAGCATACTACAGATAACAGGTAGAATGTACCGCCCATTAAAGCCATAGCATCATCACCAGTAAGCTTAAAAGCGATTGTTGCATAAATATCAGCTAAAAACAGTGCAGGAATCAATACTATCATCAATTTAGCAAAAGGCGTAGTCACCTTTTCATCAGCTACAGCAGTTTCTGTAAATACCTTAAGATATGCAGTATCTCCACTTTCTCTTCTTTTTTTGTCTTCCTTTTGCAGCTTTATGGATTTAATATACAATAAAATTACGGATACAATTGACACTGTCGCCCAAATTGGGATGCTTGCAGAGAATATATCTCCCAAAGGAAGTTTTGTAGCTTTAGCTGTTACAGCCGGTGTACCCTGGGCCAAAAAGTCACTTGAAAGAGCAATGCCTTTTCCTACAATGGATAACAGCAATCCGGCTACTATCGGGGACATTCCTGAAAGCACGGCCGTAGGAACGAGCAAAGAACCAATCAAAGCTACAGTAGGGGTCGCTCTGAGTACCCAGCTAACCAACAGAGTTACGATAGTCAATGTAATAAACGACATGGTTGGATTGCGCATCAGTTTTTTTGCAGGTGCAACCATAAGCTTGTCTATTCCCATATCAGCCATAATTTTTGTAAGAGTAGTAATTGCTGCAACTATCAAAATCAAACTTAACAGATCTACTCCTGCAGTTAATATTGCTTTATATGTTACTTGCATTGCGCTAAATAAGTTTCCACCCTTTAAAGCAAGTCCAGTTAAAAATAAACCAACTAGCGCCGGTAATACAGCATTTTTACGAGCTACAAGACAGGACATAATCACAATAACAAATATTAAGTATATCCAATCAGCTATAGACAATACGATCTGTTGCATAATTATTTCCTCCTAATTTTAAAATAAAATCAAAGTCCTTTAACAAAACAATAGTTTTATTTAATACATGTTGCTCTTACTGCTATTTAGCCATCGGCTGGGAAAACAAATAAGCTAATCTATTTATTTACGCAATTGATTAACGATAGTCTATTAAAAATATTTTGAATTTTTTCAGTGCAATTCTACATCTAGAATCAACTGACAAAGCAGGTTAATTTATATATTTGCAAAATCAGTGAAATACGGTTTAAAATAATATTGTATAGGTTGCATAACATATACATTTGTCGAACATATATAAGTGGAATTTACTTCTTTATTGATGTTAAATTGTCCACTTATATGCTCGACATATTGAAAGGATCGCTCTTTAAATTCTAAAAAAGTTGGCTTCATGCTTAACTTTAGGCTATATTAAAGCATGATGTTGATTTTGAGCATCCTGCTTGCCTGCTTACGCTTTTTTATTTAGTCATCCTTTCTTTGCACTTTCACAATGCCATTTGTAGCATCAAGATAAATATAATCACCTGTTTTAATCTTGCTTATGTCAATTTTATCAACCATAGGGAGTTTGGCAACAATTGCTCCTATTACTACGATGGATTCAGCTTCAATATTGATGATCCCCCTTGGCCCAACACCATTTTTTACAACGTCATAAAGCATGTATGATCCGCCTGTAGAACCCTTTGAACATGGGAAAACCAATATTTTGTCTTTGAGCCATGCACCTTCTATATCATGGCCTTTTTCTATAACATACCCTGTTTTAGGATTGATGCTGCCCATAAAGGAAATAGGTTCACTTGTAACCAGGGCCTCTCCTTCAACTACGCCTTCTACAATCTTACGGCCCTTCATTTCAAAAGTTTTCATTATCTGCCACCCCATTTCCCTTGTATTGCCGTGTCAATGCAATCTTCCATCTGAATCAATGCTGATTTTACATTCCATAATCCACGTATATAATGAGCCATTTTTGCTGAATTCGTTACTACGGTTTTATATCCCTTGCTGCTTGTCGGACAGAGTACGGGGCATGTATCGCAAACTATGAGGGCTCCCGCCTTTTCTATGATATCCGTATATCCCATTTTATCTGATAGCAATTTTACCTGTCTTGATGTACAAATCCATACATCGCTCTTCACTTTTTTGCCGTACAGAAGTTTTGCCAGTCTGCCTATTTCGACTATCGAGCAATGTGGACATCCGAATACCACAAAATCTACATCGCTGCTGAAATTAAATTTCTTCTCGATCACTTCATCATATTCTTTGGGCCCGAACTTTATTGTTTCGTATTTTTTATCCATTATCGCTTCAACAGTCGGAGCTTCGGGAGTAATCCCGACTATATGATAAAGAGCTACGGCTCCTGAAGATGCTAGGGCAGCCGATAAAGCCTTTAGGCACTCCATCGTCGGCCTTTCTTTTATGCCTTCAAATACAGGTACATTTTTACCTGCAATCTGGCCTGTAAAATATCCCAATACTCCAAAATCTCTTTCAGTTTTCAAATTCATCTCAACTTTAATGAGATAATTTCCCTTCCTGTTTTCATCAAGATGGAATCCATAAGCCGGAACTCTTCCCGTTATAGCTGCAGCCAATGCTGTCGGACCACCTTCTCTGTTGGTGCGCGCACCTAATACAGAATTTACAAATGCAATAGCGGATGATTCTCCCCATGCAACATGCTGACCTATTTGAGGCACATTGCCTATCAGATATGGAGTGCATGTATGGGTGGGTATTGCGCCCAACTTAGCATATGCATCTAAAAGCTCAAGCTGCTTTAATGAGAAATCCCTTGGAAAACCTATTTTCTTCCAATCTTTAGAATCAATTCCTATAGTGTTTAGAGTGGTCGGGACCTTGAAGTGTCCTCCTTTTTTACTGACATCTTCAACATAGCCCAATCCTGCATCACCCGTTACCCTATACGATACACCTGGAGAATGGACACTGTTTACCGGCAGCATTTTTTCAGCTTCGTAAATATCGCCAAGTGTCACGAGTACCTTCATGCACTGTTGTACTACTTCTCCCTCATCACCATTTAACATACGTTTCTCTTCGTCAGTCAATTTCATTTCTATTCCCCCTTATGGACTCTTTGGAAGCATACTATTTTTATCGCTATTTTTTTGTCACCTGTTAGCAGTATTAACCACGTTTAGGGAAGACAGATTTTTATTTTTTATATGTCTGGAGATTATGGTAATGAACCTTGTTTCTGGCTTCACGAAGAGTTGTACCTTTCTCTAATTCTTTTTTAATCAATTCTTCTTTTTTATCTATTTCCTTAGCTGCAGCAAGCACTTCTTCAGCCTTCTCCAATGGTACCGCTACTACACCGGTATCATCTCCAAGTATTATATCTCCCGGTTTGATCACAACATCAGATACAGCAACATTGACATTTATTCCATCAGCCTCTACGCGATCTTTTCCAGTTACCATATATACTCCCTTGGTGAATATAGGATAATTTAATTCCCTTACTGTTGGTATGTCTCTGCAAACTCCATCTATAATAGTTCCCGCAATATGGTTCCTTGATGCTGTAATAGACATGAGATCGCCCCATACAGTACAATTCGTTCTTCCATTATTATCTATAACGACTACCTGTCCTGGTTTGACATCATCCAAAAAATCTCCAACAGTGCCTTTAACAACACCGCATGGTATATAATGTACCGTAAATGCCTGACCACAAAGAACCGTGCCCGGATTAACAGGTCTTATACCTAGAAGCCCGCCTCTGATACCCAATCTATCCATGGCATCAGAAACACATGTTGTATCAAGTTTTTTGAACTCATCAACCAAAGATTGATTTACATCAGTTACACCGCTCATTTTCTTTCTTCCTTTCCAATGTTTCCAATATTAAAAGCAATTTATTTATGGGGCCTTAAAATTTTCTCAAATCCATAGATTTCTGCTGTGCTTTTACCCTGGCGAAGCATCTCTTTTACTTTGATTTCCTTTGCTTTAATAGCTTCAGCACGCTTTAATACTTCATCTGCATTCTCTTCCGGCACAACCACAACTCCATCGCGGTCTCCAATTATAATATCTCCCGGTTTGACCAGTACGCCTCCGCATTGTATTGGAATATTTGTAGGTCCAACTGTTTCCTTCACCGTTCCGCCCGGATTAAATGCTCTGCAAAAGACCGGAAAACCCATTTCTTCAATGTCTTCTGCGTCACGGATAGAACCGTCTATCACAAGACCTGCGATTCCCTTGACCTGGCATCCCAATGTCATTATTTCTCCAAAATGTCCTGCGCCACAATATCCTCCCAAATCCACAACAAGCACTGAACCTTTGGGCGCATCCAGCATTGCTTTATGAATGGAAAGGTTATCACGAGGCTGGCAGCGCACAGTATAGGCAGGCCCCACCAATTTGCTTTTGGGATCTATCGGCTTAATAGCAGGATCCATATTCCCGGTTTTACCGTTTGCATCGCATATATTCCCGGTAGGCAATTCTGCAAATCGTTTTAAGTCATCTTTACTCAATGTCATATAGTCCTCTTTGCCTCCTAAGTTACCTTTTTCTACTTCTTTAACATCTTTTCATAATTAAATTCATTGTCTATATCTATCATTGATCTTCCTTTACGTATTTCTGCAATCATGCCTTCTTCTTTTTTATAAAGCTCTTGCGCCTTTTTTATAACATCTTGTAATTTTTCCTGGGGTATCACAACTACACCGCTTTTATCTCCGACAATGACATCCCCCGGCCTTACCTGTACTCCTCCGAACTGGACCATCACGTTTGTCGCTTCTTCCATGATGCGTCCTCTGGCTGTCGCAACAACGGAGCCTCTTGCATATACCGGAAAATCGGCTTCTATGCAATCATCAACATCTCTGCATGCTCCGTCTATTACAACTCCGGATATGCCCTTAAGCTTGGCACCATTTGCAAGAATGCCGCCCCAGCATGATGTATCAATCCTACCGCCATTATCGACAACTATTACATCCCCAGAGCCAGCGGCATCGATCGCCTTTATTCCAAGATGATGTTTGGAACCTGTAAGCCCTGCTGCCGTCATCTTTATTGTCACGGCACGGCCTACCACCTTATCCATAGTCGGCCACACAGGCCTTATTCCATAAGTTGCACCCTTAAGACTCAGTGCATCGAGAGCATCGGCTATATTGGTCGTCGATAATTTTTCAAGAATAGGCCTAATTTTAGAATCAAAATCGTCCATGTGTCCTCTCCTCCTTATAATTCGTCCACCGCCTTAACTGGACGAATTTCATGGATAACTTCCTTGATTTTTTTATTTTTAAATTTGGTTATCCATATAAAACCAAACCTCTACCTTAAAGTCATTGTTTTACTCTTTATCCAATATCTCCGGTTCGCCGTTCAATCCTTTGTGCAGCACTATGCGTTTATTCCAGGATTGATCGATTTCGGGATAATCCTCCCTATAATGGGTTCCCCTGCTTTCTTCTCTTTCCAAAATAGCTAGTGCAAGGATTTTACCCACTAAAAGTCTGTTTCTTAATACCAGGCTGTTGTTTTTATTCATACTCTCAGATATGAAGTTCAATACTTTTTGTATACCCTGAGAATTCCTTATTATGGTCATGTTCTTATAATAGAGCTCTGACGCAGTTTTCAATATCTTGCTTTCTTTTTCGTCCACATCTTTTAGTGAATCCGCATCAATTTTGATATTGCACTGCTCTCTTCCCTTTATGCTTGCAGCATACTCTGCCGCAGCGCGCCCTGCCCTATAGCCAAAAACTTGAGTATCAGTAAGATTATTCCCGCCCGGCCTATCGGATCCATGAACGCCGCCTGTTACTTCTCCAGCTGCAAAAAGTCCATCAACCCCGGTGAAACCATTCTCATCAATCAGAATACCGCCATTGAAGTTTTGAACTAGCAGGCCAAGTTCAAATTTATCTCTTGTCAGATCGATTCCAGCTTTCATCAATGTATCATAGGTAATAGGTGCTTGATTTATAAATCTTTCCCCATCCACATGCGTAACATCAAAATATATGCCTTCATTTTCTGTTGCGTTTCCATTTACTATCTGCTTAAATATCGCGATATCAACATATTTAGCAACAGTGCGGACAGAGAATGGATAGGACATTGCTTTTGCATGAATGACATCTTCGACGGAAATACCTTGAGGACAATACTTCTGCAAAAATTCTTCTCCTTTGGCATTTGTGAGCTTTGGCTCAAATCTCCACATGTGGCTGTGGATTATAAAATTTATTTTAGGATATACTACTGCCGGCCCAACCTGGAAAAACTCCATATTCACAAGCTTGGCACCACTTTCGTATGCCATTGCCCATCCATCACCTTCAAGAGATGGAGGATTTACATTCTTTTTAAATATTCTGCCGGCACCACCGGTTGCTAATATTACGGATCCAGTATTGAACAAAACTTTGTTTTTCCCTATATAGCCAAAAGCACCGCATATTTCTCCCGCATCATCTTTAAGCAGTTCTACAATCCTTACATTTTCAATTACTTTTACGCCGACAGCCTTATTGGCCTTCCTTAGAGCATTAACGATTTCCAGCCCGGTACTGCCGCCTTTTGTGAGAGATCTTGCCTTCCTGCAGCCTGAAAGCTTCCTTTGTATCGGCTTTCCGCACTCACTATCAAAACAAACTCCTAAATCCATGAGTTCTTTTAGCCTATCACAGGATTCATCAGCTATGATGCGGCATAGTTTCGGATCTGCAAGCCCTCCTCCTGTTTTTACGATGTCGCTATAATAAATATCTGGATTGTCTCCATCATTCATATAATTAAAAGGAGCATTTATCCCCAAACTCTCCGAAGCCACAAAAGCGCTGCTTCCGCTGCTGCCATTCTTGCCATTTAGAGCCAACACCACAATCAATTCGCCATGGGACTTTTTTGCTTCATAAGCAGCACGGTTTCCGGCTGCTCCTCCTCCAATAACAAGAACATCACAATTTATATGTTCCATACTTTATCCTCCATGCATCGGCTGCTGTTTTTTCTTATCATAATTTAAAGTTTCATTTTTATTCCAAATTTTAGTATCAGTAAATTAGAATCTATCGACTCTAATGAAACTTTAATAAGTTTAAATAAAACTCTATTTTATTTAACAATAGTAACTGCATTTTTGCAGTTACTATTGTTAAATTTACTTTATTACTTGCCTAAAAGCTCATCTAAATCAATATCCTCACTGCCTGGAACAGAAACTGTATCCGGGAAACCTTTCAATGGCTTTGTAGCATCAATTCCTATTTTTGTCACTACATAGCCATTGTATGCAGTAGGATCAAGAGGATGTCCCTTTGCGTTCTTTATCATGAATGCATTTTCTTCAGGATGAAGCCTTGTAGCAATAGCCCTTATCACAGCGCTGTCATCGTAAATATTAACGTCATCATCGACGACGACTACATATTTAACAAATGGATCTGAAGCGAATACAGCTCCGATTATATTCTTAGCTTCACCTTCATGCCTCTTTTTTATAGAAACATAGCATACCAAGCGGCAGCATCCTGATGGAGGCATAAATACGTCCTTTACAGTTGGACATGCAAGCCTGATCGTCTTGTATATTACACTCAAACGGCCTGTACCACCCAATAACATGTGATCAATATGCCCTGATAAGCAATCTAAATATAATGGTTTCTTTCTCATTGTTATTGCAGTTACGGTAACAACTGGATATTCATGAGCTTTCCCATAACATGTCGTAAATTCTCCAAATGGAGCTTCCATCTGCAATTCACCAGGTTCTATATACCCTTCCAGCACTATCTCGGCAAAAGCCGGAACCTCCAAATCAACTGTCTTGCATTTTACAAGTTCAAGGGGTTCCCCAAGCAGTCCTCCGGCTACTTCATATTCATCTACACCAACCGGGACAAAGCTCAGTACTCCAAGATAGAAAGCCGGATGATGGCCAATTGTGATTGCAATAGGCATCTTCTTGCCCTTGGCAGCATATTTGCCATATATATAGTTAACATGGCTGACTTCCGCCATATGGATACCGATTTTATTTTTACCATATAATTCATGACGGTAAACGCCTATATTGCGGCAGCCGGTTTCAGGATCCTTTACAACTCCGGCACCACATGTGATATACGGGCCAGCATCCTTTTCATTATGTTTTATGATCGGTAATTTTGTAAGGTCAACATCATCACCAGTTAACACCACTTCCTGAACAGGGCCATTATCCACAAGTACAGGTTTGATCCTTTTATCTTCACATACCCTGTAATGTGCATTTAAATTGGCCTCTTCACATCCCAAAGCTATAGCAAGCCTCTTCCTGGTCGCAAATACATTGGTTACCACTGGCATGTCTGATTCTTTTACGTTGTTAAATATTAGCGCCGGATATTTCTTTTCCTCTTCAGCTTTTGAAATGACCGCAGGGATTTCAAAATTCGTGCTGAATGGTTTATTAATTTCCACAACTTCTCCAGCCTCTTTCGCTGTTTTTAAGAACGAACGCAAATCTTTGTTTGCCATAATAGATATTGACCCTCCTTAATATTTTAAATTTATTATTTTAACTCTAATGAGTTATTAAAACGCAACATTAACACTTCAAATACGGATATATTTCTTATTTTGCTCTCCTTTGAGGTGAAGAAAGCTTAACAGCATCCTGAGGACAAACTTCCACACACATTCCACAGCCATCACATTTCTTTGAATTAACTACGGCACCCATCTTTGTAACATGGATTGCATCGTAGAAACAGCTTCTTACACATGTTCCACAGTGATTGCATTTATTGTAGTCAACTGTTGCATATACCCCTTCAGGCCGGCGTTCAACTTCTGCTGTTTTTAAAATATTTGGAAGTGCTATTCCGCGTATTTCATCAAGTGAACTGTAACCTTTGTTGTCCAACCATAAGTTTATGTTGTCGGCCCACTTCTTGCTTACGTTATAGCCTTGAAGCATGATGCCTACACCTGACTGCACGAGTGTTGCTCCAACCATAGTATATTTGATGATATCTCTCCAGTCCCATACTCCAAGCCCTGCGATTATCGGCACATCCAACCTTCTTGCAGCTTGTGCCACAAACTTCAGGCCATAACCTATAAGATAAGGTCCGCCCCAGCCGCCTTGAGCTCCAGGTCCTAAAGGCCTTGCTGTTTCAATATCAAGATCATATCCCGAAAGCCTTGCGGACATGTTAACTGCTCGTGCTCCTGCTTTTACGCATGCTTCAGCAATGTCTACAGGATTTTGTGTCTGAGGAGAAACTTTTACGCTGAAAGGTTTCCTTAGTATACCTGCACAGAGCTTCGTGATTTGTGGAAGCAACTCAACAGCCCCGGCACCAATCTTTACACCCATATCTGCTGCAAATGGGCATGAAACATTTAATTCAACCCAATCAGCTTTTGTCTCATTAACCATTTTGCACATTGTTTCCCATTCTTCCATCGTTGCACCTGAAAGACTGGCCATAACGTTTCCATCGTTTCCTACTGCTGCTTTGGCTTTATCAACATCTTTCATGTAGTCTTCATATCCAAAATGCGAACACTCTTCCAATGAATTCAAAGTGAATGCATGAGGAAGTACTTCCGGATATCCAGGATAATTCTTATAATCGTAAATCTTATAACGTGGGCGTGGAAAACTGCGGCCTAATTTAGCTTTCTCACCAAAAAGTGATTTCACAATTACGCCGGCTGCGCCGCCATCAATTCCTTTTTTAACCCCTACCCAATCCATTGAAGGACTCGCTGAACCAACGAGTATAGGGTTTTTGAATTCTACTCCTAATGCTTTTACTTTTAAATTTGCCATTTTATTTCCTCCCTTTTTGCAGCACTTAGGCTGAATTTTATAAAAAATTTTATTCAAAAT
>CALCDS010000346.1 GCA_937900065.1 uncultured Clostridiaceae bacterium
GGATGCTCAAAAATCAACATCTCCGTTAGACAGAACCTAAACTTTAATTTTGGCTGTCCATATTGAATTAATCTATAAAATAGCTGATAATTTTATTGATTGGTTTATTTCGAATGATTATTTAAGGAGCGATAATGTGGATTTCAAACAAATTGAAGCCTTTATAAATGTCGTAAGGTACAAGAGCTTTTCAAAGGCTGCTAAAGCTATATACCTGTCCCAGCCTACAATAAGCACCCATATAAATAACCTTGAAACCGAGTTGAAAACTTCGCTATTTGAACGTTCAAGCAAAGAGGTAAGGCTCACTCCTGCGGGTGAATTATTTTACAAATATGCCCTTGATATGATCAATACCCGCAATCAAGCCTTTCAATCAATAGCAGAATATTACGGCAGGATAGAAGGAGAGCTTAAAATCGCATCGAGCACGACACCTTGCAAATGGATACTCCCTAAAGTCATAAGCGATTTTTCAAAGCTGTATCCTCTGGTTAATTTTAAGATTTCGGGAATAAGCACGGGCGAAGTAATATCAAGCGTGCTTATGTATGATGCGGAACTTGGAATCGTGGGCAAAAAGATACCCGATGCAAAGCTCGAATATTATGGATTTGCAGATGACAATCTTGTGGCAATCACGCCCCCAAATGAAAAATTCAACAATATTTCAGAGGATTCTATTTCCTTTAAAGATCTGATGCATGAATCTTTTATACTAAGGGAGCAAAGTTCAGCTACAAGGCAGGTTTTTGAGGCCGCATTGATATCATCAGGATACGATATAAACAAGCTTAAAATAATTTCTGAAGTAAGAGGAATGGAAACAGCCCTTGAGTTTGTAAAATCCGGGCTCGGCGTTACGATAATATCCCAAAACGTTGTAAAGGAATATATGGACTTAAAATATGTGAGGATGTTTCATATAAAGGACTTGGATTTGAAAAGAAAAATATACCTTGTCAAGCAAAAAAAAAGAACTCTTTCTCCGCCGGCAAGGGTCTTTGAAAAGTTTATATTATCCAAAAATTTTATCGGCCGGCATCATAATATTCAAAAGCCTTGATAAAAAGTTCTTTCATATCCATTTTAATGATTCTTATAAACGCTTGTTCAAGTGAGCTGCCTGATTTCAGCAACCCTATTATTTTTTTTACAGCTTCATTTCCAAAATTATCCTCAATATATTTGACAATAATGAACGATTGCTTGTATGCGCTTATTTCATCCAGACTATAGAAGTCATTTTGCAGCTCATCGGGGCTGTAAAATGATTCAATGTCTTTGCCATAAGCCCATTGTACATTATTCACCTTGTATTCTTCATACAATGCCATGCCTTCGGTAAACCACACAGGCACATTTCCACATGTCTTATAATCTATGACATAATGAGTCAGCTCATGCAGCACCGGCCCTTCAGCCGTAAACACTCGTACTATATCTAAATTTTCCCGGATCCATTTTTTAGGCTCAAGTATGCTTATTATACCGCTATAATAAACCCCCATTGCCGTGCTCCCGGTCCCAAGCCCTATCTTTTTTGCCATTTCCCTGTATTCAGGATATATTATGATATCGATCTTGCAATCTAATTTATAATCAAAATCCTCAATCAATACTTTCAGGCTTTTTTCAGCATTATCGATCACCATTTCAACGCATTCTCTTGATGAATCCTGATAATGGACCCTGAAGTTTTCGCTCTTCTCTACGTTAAATCTGGCATTTTGATAAGACATGCTATTTTTTTTAAATTCCCTATATATGGGATACAATATGACTTTGCCAAAACAAGGATAAATGCTAAAAAATACTGTCAGCAAAAAAAGCGCGGCAACACATAAAGGCAATATGACCGGTTCCTTTAAAGCCATCCTCATTTGCCATCACCTCAATAATATATATGAGATGATGGCAAACAATATGAGATGAGCCAATCCCTTTATTCTATAGGCTCATGTCTCAAAGCCGCCGATATAAAATAAATTATATAAAAAGCATTTAAGATCAGCCTATTTATCAGTGGCAGCCGCTGCAAGCACTGCAATTGCCACCGCAGCCGGATGATTCTCCATTTGAATGCTTGCCTATTGATCTTTCCTCATATACCCTTTTTACATCGCCTCCGCAGTCAGGGCATTTAATTTTACCTATTTCAGATGGCTTTATTATCTCAAAAAATTTTTTACCGCATTTGGTACATTTAAAATCAATCAAAGCCATGAAATCACCTCCTTCAATTTTCGCTCTAATGCTTTCAAATATATGAGTAACCTTTTTTTATTTCAAACATATAATTATACTGCATATCTGCCTTCAGGAGCATGCAGCATGATTTTTTTCTCAAATAAGATGGATCCAATAATAAAACTGAAACTCAAGGAAAAAGAAAACAAATCAATTCCAGCGATTATATCTCTAAAGGAACCACCATCAAATAGTTTCAAAAATAGTATATCAAAAAACAGCGGAAAATTAAAATATGAATATAAATTTACTCAAGCCTTAGCTGTTCAAATGAGTCCAAGGGGAATCGAGAAGCTCTCCGAACTTCCCGAAGTGAGCTATATAAGCTATGACAGAAAAGCTGAAATATGCATGGACAAAGCTTCTAAAAGCATTGGAATCAGCTCTAACAATCCATATAATCTGACAGGCAAAGGCGTGAACATAGCGGTTATAGATACGGGAGTATATCCGCATGGTGATTTAAACAGGCCAAACAAAGTCGTAATAGCTTTTAAAGATTATATAAACTCCATAAAACAACCGTATGATGATAACGGCCACGGCACCCATATTTCCGGAATAATCTCAGGAAGCGGTGAATTAAGCAATGGAAAATATAAAGGCATAGCGCCGTCTTCAAGGCTGATCATGCTAAAAGCATTCAATTGCGTGGGCGAAGGATCATTTTCAGACATAATTGCTGCAATCGAATGGGTAATTGAAAATAAAGAAAAATATGATATAAAACTGCTCTGCCTTCCATTTGGCGGCGAAGCGGTTACATCTTGCAAGTTTGATCCATTGGTTAAAGCCTGCGAAGCAGCATGGAATAAAGGTATCATAGTCGTATCCGCTTCAGGAAACAGAGGGCCGTCATTTGACACCATAACAACTCCTGGAATATGCCCTTGCATCATAACCGTAGGCTCGTGTGAATATACCGATACAGCAGCAAAAAATTGGAAGGTGTCTAATTTTTCAGGAAGAGGAATAAAAAGGGGCAATATCATAAAACCCGACTTTCTAACCCCGGGCTTTAATATAACATCCTTATCAGCAGACAGATCATATATACCCGGAGTGACCTCAATGATCCATCTGGATAATCCTTACCATGCCGCTTCAGGCTCATCGATATCGTGTGCCATAGCAGCAGGTTGTATAGCTCTTTTCCTTGAAAAAATGCCCACTGTTTCCGGAAATGATTTGAAGGGAATATTGAAATTGTCATGCAAAAGCCTAAATGAGCCTAAAACCTCTCAGGGTTTTGGAATGATTGATATGCAAAAAATATATTAGGCAGCTTATTTTAAATTTCCATAAAATAAACTGCCGATTTGGATACTAACTTTAAAATATTAAAACGGTTTAGCATTTTACTTCCCATCAATGCAAACTGCCGGTTTAAACGGCTTATCGTAAATTATTAAAGGCTCATATTACTTTTAGAACCCCCTAAAAGTAATATGAGCCTTTAAACAGCTTTTTATCTTAAATAATTTAACGGATTCTTCGCAACTCCATTTACTCTCACTTCAAAATGTACATGAGGCCCGGTTGCCTCGCCAGTCATGCCAACTGTGGCAATCTTTTGCCCTCTTTTAACCGAATCTCCGCGGCTTACCAGCAATGTTTTACAGTGTCCGTAATACGTCTGATATCCGTTTCCATGATCGATTATAACCAGATTCCCATATCCGCCATAACGTCCAGAATGAACAACCGTCCCGGAATCCGAAGCATAGATAGGTGTACCTGACGGTGACGCTATATCCACGCCCTTATGATATTCTCTACCTCTATATCCAAAGCCTGAACTTATGCGTCCGCCTGTAGGCCACAGGAATTTTCCGATCCCTACAAGATTTTTCGTACCCCTTGCCATAACACGGACTACAGGGTTCTTTACAATCGCCGCAGAAACAACTGAACTTGCTATCTGTTTACCATTCAACTTGGTTATTTGCTTTAAAACTCTCTTTATACCATACTCGCCGTCTTCAACGACCTTTGACTCACCCTTGTATAAACTCCCGTCTGAAACATATTTTGTATCATATGGTATATCTTCATCATCCGCCATTTGCACAGTCGTCTCAACATCCAGATATGGTACGCTTACTGATAGATTTATAACCTGGTCTATCTGAAGCTTATCCACATTAATCCCAGAGTTCATCGCAGCAACATCTTCTATGCTGATACCGTTATCATTTGCTATCTTCCATATGGTATCACCGGACTTTACAACATACTTCTTAGTAGTTCCTTTCTCGCTTGATAGGGTATCTATAACTTCTTTTGCATCTTTTATTTTTAATACATCTGCAACCTTTTTAACAGCCTTTATATCATCTTTTATGGTTACATTTAGTACTTTCTGTGCGCCATTCTTTTTCTCAATATCTTCAAAATATTTTTTGACCCCCTGTATTGCTTTGTCAGCCTCTTCTTCATCTTTTACATATGCCACAACCTCGCCATTGACTTCTATGGCATATGAAGTATACTGTACGGTCAAATCCTCTATCAGCGTATCCTTTATGGTGTCCAGGCTTACTATGTTGTCAGAACTCACAAGCAGTTTTTCAAATTCAATATCATCATCTATTTTTATAGATGGATCATAGTAAGTCATTTCCCTCTTTGCATCATTTAACGCTTTCTCTGCAGCCTCTTTATCACGAACATATCCAATGAGTTTTCCGTCATATTTAACAGCATATCCGGCATTTCTGTAATTGTAGAAATAAATACTACCGCCTGCCAGCATTCCGCCAATTAAAAATGCAGCAATAACTTGATTTAATTTATTCCTGCCAAAGCAATCGGCAATGCTAACAGGCCGCGATAAAAAATCATCGTTCTTATCGCTCTCTGACTCCACCTTTGGCCCCTTAGAAAGGTACCCCATTACCACGCCTCCTTCCTTGTCCCGTTATTGTCTAAATATACTATACAATAAGAATATGGAAAATGCAAATAATTATGGTAAACTTATGTATATAATAGAAGATTAATAGTCTTTTTTCTGAATATTCACTTTCCTATATATTAAACAAATGATATTGATTTTTAAATAAATTCAAGTGCGAACTGCTGACAGGGTGCCCAGGAATCAATATTGCACTTTAACAAATCCTTGCCTTTATTGTTACTCAATATTCATTCTGGTATAATTATATTAAAATTCATTGAGAATTTCATATGTGGAGGATCGTGGTAACTTATGGGAGATTATACATTTAAGATCTGCAATAAAAGCTTTGGAGTAACCCCTATCTCCAACCTTTTTATAGATAAATATATGCCCTCTGCAGACGGAAATTTCGTAAAGGTATATATTGCAGGGCTTTTTGAGAGTCTGTATGGTTCAGGCATAAAGGGTGAATATCTTTCGAAAAAGCTTGGATTGCTTGAAAGCGACATAATAAAAGCATGGGAATATTGGGAATCCAAGGGACTAGTTAAAATAACAAAACTTGAAAATAGCATGAGCATACAATTCATCAACCCGTCTCAAACAGCTTTAGAGTATGAAAATGAATTCGGAGAAGACAGATATTCCCCTGATTTCATAGCAAAAAGGATGGGTGATGCGAAATTAAAATCAATGCACGACACCATACAGGAACTTTTGGGAAGAATCATATCTCCCAAAGAAGTATCGATGTATTTAAGCTGGATTGATGATTATGGTTTTTCACCTGAGGTTATAATATTACTGGTCGAGTACTGCAAATCAAGAAACAAGATGGACTTTCGATATATCGAAAAGGTGGCCATGGGATGGCATGATTCAAAGATAGCAACAGTCGATGATGCCCAAAGATATATTGCACAGCATGAAAAAAAATATAATGATTACAGAGTTGTGCTTGATTTTCTGGGGCTTAAGGAAAATGACCTTATGAAACCCCAGGAAGAATTTTTAGACAAATGGTTTGGAACGTGGAAATTCAGCATGGACATGGTACTTGAGGCATGCAAGATATGTTCTCTTAGGATTAACGAACCCAATTTCAATTACATAGATGGAATACTTTCAAACTGGCATAAAAGCGGGTATAAAACTCTCAAGGACATTGAGCCTCAGGATTCAAAAAAGAAAACTAAAAACATAAAGTTCAAAGCTCCTGTAACCACGTTTAACAGCTATGACCAGCGTACATACGATATAAAAGATCTCGAGAAAAAGCTCCTTGGAAGAGGCGGTGAGGAAGAGGATGAGCGATAGGTATATAAATGAATTGCTCCTAGAATATGAGAAGCTCAGGACAAATGCTGAACAGCAAGCCAAAACCAGGCAAATTGAAGTATACAAAAAGATACCGAGAATTAAAGATATAGACGCCAGCCTTAGGAAGATAGGTCTTGAAATCGCAAAAGCTGTGATAAAGGGCAATGATGATATGAAAAATCTGATTGAGCGTGAGAAAAAGGTTTGCACCGACCTTAGGGTAGAAAAGGCGGAGCTTCTTACAAAACATAATTTTCCTGCAGATTATATGGAGCCGAAGTACAGATGCCCCGACTGCCAGGATACGGGTTATATAGGCACTGAGAAGTGCCACTGTTTAAAGCAGAGGATAATAGACAAGCATTATGACCAGTCTAATATAAGGAATATATTAAAAAAAGAAAACTTTGAAATGTTTGTGTTTGATTATTATTCTCCACACAAATTCAATGGCGAGCAGATTTCTCCAAGAAAGAACATAGAGGATATATTCAAAGCCTGCATAGAATTTGTAAATAATTTTGATACCACTTCTCAAAATCTTTTTTTCTATGGCGATTCAGGTTTGGGGAAGACTTTCCTTTCAAACTGCATTGCCAAGGATCTGCTTGACAAAGGCAAACTTGTCATATACCAGACCTCATCAAGCTTAATTGAAATTTTGAGGGAAGCCCAATTTGACAACAATGATACAGGTTTTAAAGAAAAGCTTGAGGATGTGTTCGACTGTGAACTTTTGATAATAGATGATCTTGGCACCGAATATATAACCGATTTTTCGCAGATGGAGCTTTTTAACCTCATAAATAAGAGGCTTATAACGCAAAAAAAGATGATAATATCTACGAATCTTTCACTGGACAATATTTTCAATACATATTCGGAAAGGATCACATCCAGGATATTCGGTAATTTTACCATGTTCAAGTTTTACGGCGAAGATATAAGAATTAAAATAGCACAGGAAAAGCGAAAAAAGAGCAAATAAAAAATGATTAATTATCAAAGCCTTATTTAAACTATGCTAATATATAAATAGCTGATAGGATTGGCTTGTTTTACCGATCTTATCAGCTATTTATTATTCACTTCTTATGCCTTACATTAAGATCAGAAAAGCTCATCTGTTTTCCACTGTCCCATTCCTTTTGCTTTCCGGTGTTTTCCCGTAATACTTCCTCATCAGGTATATCCGCCAAAAACGGCGACGGTTCTGAAGAGGTGACCAGAATAAGCTCATCCTCAGCGCGGGTCATTCCAACATAGAATAGACGCCGTTCCTCTTTTAAATCTATATCCTGTTTTTGATTTTCCAGAGGGATTATTCCCTTTCTGGCGCCGCAGATCATAACCACCGGGAATTCCAGCCCTTTTGCACCGTGAAGAGTCATAAGATTTACCGCATCAGCTGTATAGGTTTTTCCACCGCACCGCTTCAAATCACTTTCACCGCCAAATACAAGAGCCTCCAGAAATTCAGGCATTGTCTTATAAAACAGTGACATTCCAACAAGCTTTTCCATGGGCTCACAGCCTGTAAATTCCATATCCTCCATCCAGTCCAAAAGCAACTTCTGAGGCCTTTCTTTCTTTAGCCTGGGAAGATATTTTTGGGCCAGAGAAGTTACGGCAGGCTCTGAAAGGCTAGTTTCAGGCAGTTTCCACAAGAGCTTCAAACATAGCCTAAGGGCCACCCTATCTTCCTGATTCATCAAATATTTAAAGAAGCAGATGGTTCCGCGGACCGATTCCTCTGTAAGAAAGTCCTCCCTTCCTGCAACCACATAGGGAATGCCTTCTTTCTTGAGGCATTTTTCTAAAAGCTCTCCCTGCCTGTGAGTACGATATAAAATTGCAATATCCCCAAAGCTTCTGATATTTCCTTCACTCCGGTCTGTCAAATGTTGCTCTGAGTCCAGCATGTCGATTCCGCCAATCAGCCGGTTAATCTCCTTTGCTGCAAAAATATCCTCTGCCATTTCACTGGACGCCGTTACCAAACGTATTGGATTTCCATTTTCCCGGACCGGAACAAGCTCCCGCTTAGGACCCTCATTCTTTCCGATAACAGCCAAAGCTCCGGATACGATCAAAGGCTCGGATCTGTAATTCTCCTTAAGCCGTATGATACACAGCTTTGGATAATCTGCCTTTAGACGTTCAAAGCATCTGGCATCGGCTCCTCGGAAGGAATAGATGGCCTGGTCCGGATCTCCAATAGCAAACAGTTCCCGTCCTCTCCGGTTCCATGCCTGTATCAGCTCATACTGGACCGGGCTGATATCCTGGAACTCATCCACCAACAGATAGGAAAAATTCCTCTTTCTGATTTCATTCTTCTTCTCCTCCTTTAAAAGGCGAAGGGTTTCCATCAAAAGATCGTCATAATCCATGATTTTTTCTTCTGACAGAAGCTTTTCGTATGCCTCATAAGCCGGCTTGAGCTGTAATTTTTCCGTATCATTGGAAGACTCCTCATTCCTTTGCTTCAATCCTGTTTTCTTTAAGGATACCAGCCTTAAAAACTGCTTTGGCTCTATCTTAAGGCCAAACTGCCGGATAACCTCCTGTGCAAGGTCAAACAACTCCATCTCGTCCGCCAGAGTGAAGTTAAGCCCCTGCTTTTGCAAAAGCTGGTAGCAAATAGAATGAAAGGTTCCTATGTTCATAAGGCTGACAGCTCTTTTTCCTCCAACTGCATCTTCCAAACGGGTCCTCATTTCTTCTGCTGCCTTTTTGGTAAAGGTGACTGCGGTTATTTCCGATGCTTTGACTCCTCTTTCATTCATCAAATAGGCTGCATGGGAAACCAAAGTCTTAGTCTTCCCGGTGCCCGGGCCTGCAATCACTGCTATAATGCGTGATATGGCAGTAACTGCTTTCTGCTGTCTCTCATTTAGAGAACCTGCTTTGTTTTCCTCCATCATGCCAAATTCCCGTCCGTTTTCACGCCTCTTCGCCCTCTGCCTATCCATCAGCAATGCTTTGCTTTTTCCCGTCTCTTTTTCAGCAGACTCTTTCCCATTTCCACAGGTCATTTTATCAGCGCTAAAGAAGCAAAGCTGCCCGCTTAAATTATCTATTTCCGCCCGGTCAAACAACTTTATAGTACCGTATTCCCCATCATATCCGGGACTTCGTTCAACCTTTCCTTCCCTTAACCTTCTGATTCCCTCTGAAATCAAATAACCTGAAACCTGACAGATATCCTCTATCGGAAGCTCCCTCAATATCTTAAATTCCGGTCCAAGATTCTTAATCATGGCCTTATACTGATTCTGCACCTTTACGCTTGTAGAGGAATAACCAATGGAAGATGCGATAACCTCGGGAAGCGGAACCAAACTTTCAAACGGCCTTGCACCGGGAAGCACAAACCCTTCTTTCCGGTCCGCAAGCTGCTCTATACGGTGGCATACTCCTATGGTAAGCTTACGGCCGCAGATCGGGCACTTGCCGGAATATTTTTCCGTCTCCAAAGGCGCAAGGCAAAGATGGCATTTCCTATGCCCGTCATAATGATATTTCCCCTCTTCCGGGAAAAATTCTATGGTTCCCTTTAAGCCTTCTCCCTTCTGAATAGCATTTGAAAGTCCAATATAGGAAAGCTGAATATCAAGAAGGTTTGCCTCTCGTCCCAACTTTGCCGGAGAATGGGCGTCGGAATTAGATATCAACTGAAAGCGATCTAGTGCAGACAAGCGCCAGTTCATGGGTGGGTCCGAAGAAAGCCCTGTCTCTA
The DNA here is from genome assembly GCA_937900065.1 of uncultured Clostridiaceae bacterium. Taxonomy (GTDB): domain Bacteria; phylum Bacillota; class Clostridia; order Clostridiales; family Oxobacteraceae; genus CALCDS01. The sequence goes on from CALCDS010000346.1 coordinate 10,215, forward strand.
ATGCATGGATATAAGGTGTCAGATCTTCATAGCACTCCTCTATGGCGTCAAAGCCGGAGAATGCCCCGAAGAGCGAAAAATAAGGAGTCCAGATGTGCGCCGGAACATATATGGCCTGAGGACATATTTCCAGCGTAATCTCCAGAAGATCATGGCAATCCAGCCCCAGGATTGGCCTTCCGTCGGAATGGATGTTTCCAATGGTCTCCAGCTTCTTGGCCAAAAGCTCTGCTTCCGAAAGTCCCGGAAGAAGAATTAAGCTGTGCACCTTTCTCACTTTGCCGTTTTTTTTATAGATGGAACTGATTTCACCGGAAATTATAAACCGCGGAGCCATGGCCCCGTTATCTATTTCCTTATCCAGGCGATATTCATCCTTTAATATATAAAACCCATCTTCTGCGGGAGTCAACTTTTCCTTTAATTCTTCTCTCCACGCCGGATGAGTAAAGTCTCCGGTCCCCAGTATGCTAATTCCCTTGCGTCTGGCCCAAAGGTCTAAATACTCGGGAGTGCATTCCTTGCTTGTGGCTCTGGAATAATGGGAATGAATGTGTAAGTCCGCTATATACATAAATTTCACCTGCTTATGTCAATTTATATTTTATTATAACGTTCTTTGTAAAGCGGTACAAGAAAGCAACCATTCCTTTGCCCTTACATCCGATAAAAAAAGCCTGAACGCAAATTGCGTCCAGACTCACCCTGGAGCTGGCTAAGGGACTTGAACCTTCAACCTGCTGATTACAAATCAGCTGCTCTACCGATTGAGCTAAGCCAGCATCAAACAAATGGTTGATACTCATAATGGAAAATTAAAGATAAAAATGGCGACCAAGAAGGGGATCGAACCCTCGACCTTCGGCGTGACAGGCCGACACTCTAACCAGCTGAGCTACTTGGCCGCATATGGTGGGAACAACAGGGCTCGAACCTGTGACCCCCTGCTTGTAAGGCAGATGCTCTCCCAGCTGAGCTATGCTCCCAAAATTCTATGACTCTAATATTTTAGAGTACTTTTTAAAATAAGTGGTGACCCCTACGGGATTCGAACCCATGTTGCCGCCGTGAAAGGGCGATGTCTTAACCACTTGACCAAGGGGCCATCTTACAAGCCTCATCGACTTGACACTTTAATATAATACAAGAAATTTAACGAGCTGTCAACAATCTATGGTAATATTTCTTATGCTGCATCATGTCGGCAGCCCTATGACACTTGGCACAGCCCCTTTATTCTATAACATTTCTAACATCATGCCAGTATTGTCTCGTCCCTGTTTGGTCCAACCGATATTATTGATACCTTAGCTTCAGTCAAATCTTCGATACGCTTTATATACTTTTTGGCTCCTGAAGGCAAATCTTCAAATTTTCTTGCCTTCTTTATTGTATCATCCCAGCCTTCAAATTCCTCATATATCGGTTTGCATCTTGCAAGGTCATCCAGGCTTGCCGGGAAATGCTCAATCGCCTTTCCGTCAAGCTCGTATCCAACGCAGGCCTTTATCTTATCAAGCCCGGAGAGCGTATCGATCTTGGTAATGGCGATATCGGTTATGCCCGAAAGCCTTGATGCAAACTGCACTACTACAAGATCAAGCCAGCCGCACCTTCTCGGCCTTCCTGTTGTCGTTCCGTATTCACAGCCTTTTTCCCTTAAATAATTGCCTGTATCATCCAAAAGCTCGGTTGGAAACGGGCCCTTGCCCACCCTTGTCGTATATGCCTTGCATACGCCGACGACCTTATCTATTGAACGCGGGCCGATTCCGGCTCCTACGCATACTCCTCCAGATATGGGATGGGAAGATGTAACATATGGATATGTTCCATAATCCACATCCAAAAGCGTACCCTGAGCACCTTCAAAAAGCACCTTGCTCCCTTTTTTGATTTCATTGTACACAATTACGGTCGTATCTTTTACAAAAGGCCTTATTCTGTCCCCATATTCAAGGTATTTTGTAATTATCTCTTCTTTATTTAAAGGCTTCTCACCATATATTTTGCTTATGATCTCATTCTTGCGGTCAATATTTGCTTTTGCCCTTTTAATAAATGCATCCTTGTTTATCAAATCGCATACTCTTATTCCCGACCTTTCGAACTTGTCCGTATAGCATGGACCTATTCCCTTGCCGGTAGTGCCTATATCAGACTTGCCCCTTTTTCTCTCTGAAAGCATGTCGATTATCTTGTGATATGGCATAATAACATGCGCTCTATCGCTGATGATAAGGCTGTCAGTATTTATGCCTTTTTTATTCAAAGAATTTATCTCCTCAAATAATGCTTCAGGATCGATTACGACTCCATCTCCTATTATGTTTATAGTATTCTTATATAATATTCCCGAAGGTACAAGATGGAGTTTGTACTGCTGTCCGCCTACTTCAACCGTATGGCCTGCATTATTGCCTCCCTGATACCTTACGACTACTTGAGCATTTTCAGCCAGGTAGTCGGTTATTTTACCCTTGCCTTCGTCTCCCCATTGAGCACCTAAAATCACTGTACTTGACATAAAAGCCACCTCTTTCAATCATTCTTATGATAGAGTTTCTGTTTATTTTAAACTTAAATTAAAAAACAAACGAATTTATTTTTGCATATCAGCATTTTTTATATCTTACTTACTTAAATCACTCAAAACCAACATCATACTTTAAATAATCTCTACAAATTTTAATGCTGTCCATGTTTAAACTTTTCTATTCAATATATCCCTTGCTACGATTACACCGGTAACCGAGGCCTGCATCAATCCTCTTGTGATTCCTGCGCCGTCTCCTATAGTATACAAGTTTGCCACTGCTGTTTCGAAATTGTTGCCGACTTTAACCTTTGATGAATAGAACTTCACTTCAACACCATAAAGCAAAGTATTCTTAGAGTACAGCCCTGGCGCTATATGATCAAAGGCTTTCAATGTCTCAACAATTGATGTCAAATGCCTTTGAGGCAGCACAAAGCTCAAATCCCCGGGTACAGCGCTCTTCAAAGTAGGTATCGTAGTCGATTTCTTCAACCTGTCATAATCGGTCCTTCTCCCATGGAGAAGATCTCCTAATCTTTGCACCATTATCCCGCCGCCTGTAAGCATATTGCCCAGTTTCGCAATATATTTTCCATACTCAATAGGCTGGTTGAAAGGTTCTGTAAACCTTGTTGACACAAGGAGTGCAAAATTGGTATTCGGACTTTTCATATTCTCTCCAGCGTAGCTGTGCCCGTTTACGACGGCAATCTGTCCGTCATAATGCTCTTCAGACACATATCCTGCAGGGTTCATGCAAAATGAACGCACCCTGTTTTCAAACGTATCGGAAAAATAAATAAGCTTCGCTTCATACAAATCCTTTGTAAGATGATCCATTATCGAATTCGGGACCTCGACCCTGACCCCTATATCAACTTCATTGTTTTCAGTTCTGATTCCAAGCTTTTTAGCCTGGCCTGTCAGCCACTCTGCGCCTTCTCTGCCGGGTGCGGCAATTATATAATCTGCTTTTACCTCAAATTTGCCTCCACCCTTTCTTTGAAGCACCACACCTTTAGCTTTTCCATCCTCAACGATTATATCATTAGCTGAAGTCAGCTCTAAAAATTCAGTATTCGTATCATTTATAAGATGTTCATACATCCTCTTGAGCACTTCATAGCTCAGTTCAGTTCCAAGATGCCTTACCGGACATGGTATGAGCTTTATATTATACTTCGATGATTCATACATTATGTCTTCGACTCTTTTGCTGTTCAACCCATGTACCTCGCGTGATGCTCCGAATTTCAGATATATGTCATCTGCATATTTAATAAGTTCCTTAGCTTCTCCTATATCAATGTAATCGGTTATCCTTCCGCCAACTTCAGGTGACTCCGATAATTTGCCATCACTGAACGCGCCTGCTCCCGCCCATCCGTTTACTATGGAACATGGATCACAATTTGCACATTTTCCTGTAATCCTGGCCGGGCAGGATCTATGCTCTATTGTTCTTCCCTTATCAACGATCAATATATTTATATCGCTATTCTTTTCAGTAAGCTCAAGCGCAGCAAATATGCCGGCCGGACCTGCTCCGATTATCACCACATCATATCTATCCTTCATCCACTCAAGCCTCCAAATCATTCATGATTCGTTAACCCTATGATTGTAAACTTATAATCATGGAATTAACGAATTTCATGAATCATTTCCATTTAAACAACCCTCATCTATATTAACAGAATAAAAACTCTCAGTCAATAAAAATACGAATATTAAAGTATTATATATGAATAATATTCGTCATTCCTTGCATATACAGCATCATTATCTAAATATTTCATATGCCGTATTCAATTTATCGCATTTACTTATATTTTGCATTATTGTAATTTAAACTTCATTCTGATAAAATCGGTATTATAATGGTATTAGGATTTTTACTCTTTGCAGATTTGCCTTTTAGTGATATGGTAAATGAGCAGGCCGATAAATCGTAACAGATTTAAATCGATAACCGCTGGAATTGTTTTATAATAATATTGGGATGCTAAAGTAGACGAATTGTGTAAATAAACTAGAGTTTAACAGGGGTGTGAAATAATGAACATTCCAAATATACTTACTGCAATAAGACTTGCACTTGTTCCCGTCTTTCCGTTGGTCTTTTTTTCAAAAATGCCGAATGCAATAATGATTTCATCCATTGTTTTCGTCACTGCAGGTCTGACAGACATACTTGATGGACACATTGCAAGAAAATATAACATGATAACAAAATGGGGCTCCATACTCGATCCGCTCGCAGATAAGCTGATGTCGCTTACCGTGCTTTTAAGCCTTACTATAAAAAACATGATACCCATTTGGGTTATATTGATTATCGGAATCAAAGAACTCATGATGATAATAGGGGGTGCGATTTTATTTAAAAAGGGAACTTTTGTTCCTGCCAAAATTTACGGTAAAATCTCCACCACTTTATTTTATATATCGGTAATAGCACTGGATTTTTCAAAACACTTGGGGCTTTTCTTATTGTATGTTACTGTATTGTCAGCTTTGTATTCGCTATACAGGTACGTTGACAACTTTAAAAATATACAGAAGGCAAATAAAAAATAAGGCTTACACTTTTTAATACTGCATTAGAGCAAATATTAAAAATTTATATGGTAAAATCGGTCAATAAAAAAGAGCCTCGTGTGATT
>CALCDS010000347.1 GCA_937900065.1 uncultured Clostridiaceae bacterium
GCAAACGATTCACCACATTGAAATTTGCAATGCGGTGAATCGTTTTTATATCAAAAGTTTATGACATCAGCATCAGCCCATAACCTCTCTAAACTGTAAAAATCCCTGTCCTCATCATGAAATACATGGATTATAACATCTCCAAAATCCAAAAGTATCCATCTTGCAGAATTATATCCTTCCTTATGAAACAGAGGATACCCATCTTCCGTAAGTTTTTCTTCTACTTCGTCTGCAATAGCCTTTACCTGGACTGTTGATGAACCGCTGCATATTATGAAGTAGTCTGTGATAGGTGAAATCCCCCTTACATCCAGAACTTTTATATCATGAGCTTTCTTACCGCTTGCAGCCTGCCATGCATGAAGGATTATTCCGCCCGGTTTATCCGACAATATAATACCTCCTCTATGTTTATATTTATTGTAAAACATCTTGTTTATCGTTTCCTATGACCACCACGATATCTACATCCGAAAGATTATCTTGATTTTTTTCTATATGGCTTATTTCAAGTTCAGAAGCCAATTTTTTAGCATTGTTGCCCTTCAGTGTTTTATCTATTATATGCGACTTTGTGAAATTCAGGCCCGATATGTTTCCGATGCCGACAACGGTATAACCCTTGTTCATAAGAAGCTCCCTTACCTTGGCTGCGGCTCCGTTTATGCCTGAACCATTCATCACTTGCACCCTTATGTCCTTGTTATCCACTTTTTGTGCATTTTCAGAAGCTTCGCCTCTAAGTATTGCAATCACATCAGCATTTTTCTCAGGCTCATATATAAAATACCGTATATTGCTCGAATCACCCTTGAGAGTGAACTTTTGTATATTTTCCGTGTTCAACTTCGGCAATACATCCTTTGACGCATTTAATATATCCAATGCATCCATATTAGTATCTATATACTCGGGAAGTATTTTTACTATTGACGGCACTCTCGGTATTATTGCAGGTGATTTCAACTTTTCCAGCATCTTTACCATGAAATCCTGCTGGGTCTTTATCCTGCCTAGGTCGCCTTCCGCATATCCTGTATTATCATTGTTCTTTCTCCATCTTACAAACTCTTCAGCCTTAATCCCATCAAGATGGACACTCTCACCTTTCTTGAAATGTATGTGAAGATCCTGGGCGGAATCATCGTAGTTCATGTTGTACGGAACTATTACGTCTACTCCGCCTATGGCATCAACGAGTTTTCTAAAGCCTTCATAATTTACCTGAACATAATAATTTATTTCAATATCAAGCAGATCTTCCACAGTCTTTATTGCAAGCTCAGGCCCACCGAATGCATTGGCAGCATTTATTTTTTCAGCATGACCTTTTATAGTGACCTTTGTATCCCTTGGTATTGAAACCATTGCGATCTCTTTGGTTTCAGGATCATAATGAAATATGACCATTGTATCTGAACGTTTGGGACTGTTTTTGGATCCCACCGTTCCTATATCGACCCCCATCAAAAGCACATTAAAAGGCTCTCCGCTCTTTATTTCCTTTGGCTCTATATAGCCTTCACTGTTGGGATCACTCTTTTTGGAAAAACTGTTAAGATAGCTATAAAGTATCATGCCTGATACGGTCAGCACTGTAATGAATATTACAACCACTGCTATAAACGCTTTTTTCATATTGGCCACCTCATAAAGAAAGTAAATGCATCCTCTAATCTATTTTCAAAGGTGCATACCTGATTTTTTCCCCTTACCATAATCAATCCGCTTTAAAATCAAAAACTTTACTCATATAAAGCGAACCGATTTTGCAAATCATGCATATCGATTATTTTTGAAATGGATGATCTTTATATAATGCTCAATGATTTACAAGCATGAAGTTCCTCGCTTCAATTGTCAATAGATCTAAAAGTTGATTTTTCTCTATCACAAATTTTATCGTATTGTCAAGTGCAAGAAGCACAGCTCTATCAATATCCTGAAATGCGGCAGCCCTCAGCTTATCCACACCCTTGAAATCCCGGCTAGGCTCTATATAATCGGCTATATATATTATTTTATCCAGCAGCGACATATCCCTGCATCCGGTCGTATGATACCAAATTGCATGAAGGACTTCCTCATCATTTATGGAAAACAATTCCCGTGCCATGCATGAACCTACGGGACCGTGGAGCAGCCCGGGTTGAGATTTTGTTACATCATTTACTTCAATGCCGTATTTTTTTGCGGCTTTCAACATTTCATCATGGTTTAACCCTTTTGCACAATCATGCACGAGCCCTGCTATGGATGCCTTATTTGAATTTGCTCCATATCTGTCGGCCAACTTTATCGCAGTCTCCTGTACTCCTATGGAATGGTTATACCTTTCCACACTTATCATATTCTTTAATTTGTCCTGTATTGAATCCATTTAATCCACCACTCTTTTAAAACTTATAGTCAACTGTCTGCATTTAAATTAAGATTTTTCATCACTAATATGGACGAATTTCATGTATGATTTTCTTATTATTTTAGGCTCTATTTAACAAAGACATCGATTTTGAACATACTGTTCGCCATTTATTTTCAAAAATCAACATTGCCTTATTCTAAAGTTTGTCATCAATATAAAGATTGTTTTTATATATGTAACTTTCAACGCATTCAGGTACCATATATTTTATTGGAAGATTGGATCTTACCCTGTTTCTTATAACAGTCGATGATATATTTATTGAAGCTACTTTTGCTATCCTTATATCGCTCTGATAATTTTTTTTGAGTTCGGATATCTTATTTTTCAATGCCTCTATTTTATATCCAGGCCTTGCCACAGCAATTAAACTGCACAATGACAAAAGCTCTGTTGGATTTTTCCAGGTCATGATCTCAAGCAGCGCATCCGAACCCGTTATAAAGAATATCTCAGCCTCATCCCCCCAAAAAACACGAAGCTCCTTTATCGTGTCGACTGTGTACGTTTTTCCTACCCTGTCTATCTCCATTCTTGATACTTTAAAATAAGGGTTTGAAGCTGTGGCCATCTGAACCATCACATATCTATCTTCAGCTGATGAAACTGATATACCGATCTTGTGCGGGGGATCACCCGACGGCATGAAAATTATGCTGTCAAAACCATATAACTTTCTGACATTTTCAGCTGCTGCAAGATGGCCAAAGTGGATTGGATCAAATGTTCCCCCCATTATGGCTATTCGCTTTGTATTGCTGTCCTTAATCTTTTCAAATACCTTTTCCATGAAAGCATACTCCTGATTCACAAATAGGAACAATGCCTATTAAGTGGCTTAAATAATAT
>CALCDS010000348.1 GCA_937900065.1 uncultured Clostridiaceae bacterium
TAAAATATGGGTGATATCTATATTCTTTTTCCCTACAGTAACTTGACACTATCTTTTTAAAACGTCAATTTGACTGATAGTAAATCTATGAATATAATTACATTAGCGAAAACAATGGATCATATGCTTTTGGGCAGGGGGATTTATAATATGACAAAAATGGTTTCTTGGAATGTGAATGGCCTTAGGGCTTGCATGCAAAAAGGATTTCTCGAGTATTTTAAAAATGCTGGAGCCGATATGTTTTGCATACAGGAGAGCAAGCTGCAGGAAGGGCAGGTACAGCTTGAGCTTGACGGATATTATAAGTACTGGAATTATGCAAAAAAGAAAGGATATTCAGGTACGGCCGTATTTACTAAAGTTAAGCCGCAAAGCGTTAAATACGGTATCGGAATTGAAGAACATGATAATGAGGGACGTGTGATAACGCTGGAATTTGATGACTATTATCTTGTAGATGTATATACGCCGAATGCTAAAAGAGAGCTTGAGAGGCTTGATTATAGAATGAAATGGGAAGATGATTTCAGGGAATATTTAAAATCTCTTGATTATATAAAACCTGTGATTGTATGCGGAGATATGAATGTTGCACATGAGGAAATCGATTTGAAGAACCCGGCTTCGAACAGAAACAATGCAGGATTTACCGACCAGGAGAGGGAAAAGTTTGCCGAACTTTTAAACTCAGGCTTTATCGATACATACCGCTATTTTTACCCTGATAAAGAGGATGCGTATACCTGGTGGTCGTACATGTTTAAAGCACGTGCTAAAAACGTCGGTTGGAGGATAGACTATTTTTGCGTTTCCGAAAGATTTAAGGATAGGCTTCTTTCTGCTTCCATACATTCCGACATACTGGGTTCTGATCACTGTCCGATTGAAATAGAAGTTAAATAAAGTGAACTCGTCCAGCTAGAGCTGGACATCGAGACTTCGGTGGGGGACTCTACCCCCACCGAAATTGAAAAGCGGAACTCCACCTTATAGAAGGTGGAGTCTTGAAATTTGATAAACCTAATAGTATATGCTGATACATAATTTGTATGCCTGTCCAAAAGGTTAGTGTTGAAAAACTTATTACAAGGTACTATAATGTAATTGAAAAATCAATAAATTCAGTCAAAATTGTACTAAAGTTCATTTCAATAATAAGTGTATTAATTTTATACATAAACATATCTCAAGGTTTGGAATAATGCTTCGGGAATCTATACAAAAATCGTTATTTTTCAGGTCCGGGAAAAATTTACTAGGAGGTGGTTGAAAAAACTGTATGTTGCGATTATGAAGTTTAATTGTAATCCCGTACCTGGATTAAATGCTTATAAGCAGAAAATGCTGTAAGCAAATATGACATCTATTGCTGTACCTGAACTAACCGTTATATTTTTTATCACATTCTGCAAAAAAAATATAATATTGGGGGGTTTATTGATGTCTTTTATATTGGGTATTATTCTTCTTATTGTAGGCTACTTTACTTATGGTAAATTCGTAGAGAAAGTTTTTGGAATTAATGAAAACAGGAAAACACCTGCATTCACAAAAGGTGATGGCGTTGACTATATCCCAATGCCGACCTGGAAAGTATTTTTAATACAACTGCTTAATATAGCAGGTACCGGCCCTATATTTGGTGCACTGCAGGGAGCATTATGGGGGCCTGTAGCATACTTCTGGATTGTATTAGGATGTATTTTTGCAGGCGCAGTGCATGATTTCACTTCAGGTATGATTATGGTAAGACATGATGGCTGCTCAATAGCAGAGTATCATGGTATTTATCTTGGGAAGGTTTTAAAACAGGTAATGAGAGTATTTACAGTAGTACTGCTCCTACTTGTCGGAGTTGTATTTGTTACATCACCTGCAATGCTTCTTTCCATGCTGACAGCAGGCACATTCTTTAATAAGAGCGTATGGATAGCGATTATATTTATCTATTACTTCCTTGCAACTATTCTTCCAATCGATGTGCTCATCGGAAGGCTTTATCCTATATTTGGTGCATGCCTTATCATAATGGCAGTAGGAGTTGGAGGGGGAATGTTGTTTGAAGGATATAAGATTCCTGCTCTGACATTAGCAAATCTCAATCCTACAAAGGCTCCTATATTCCCGGGACTCTTTATTACAATAGCATGCGGAGCAATTTCAGGTTTCCATGGAACCCAGTCTCCTATGATGGCAAGATGCCTTAAGACTGAAAAAGATGGCAGGAAAGTATTCTATGGCGCTATGATTGCCGAAGGCATAATAGCTATGGTATGGGCAACTGTTGGAATGGCATTCTATAAGGGCGGACTTCCAGAGCTTGCACAGCAATTGACCAAAATAGGAGCCAGCGGAGTTGTTTATCAATCCTGCTTTGCTGTAATGGGTGCTCTAGGCGGAGTGCTTGCGGTTCTCGGTGCCGTTATATGTCCTATAACTTCGGGAGATACAGCATTTAGAGGCGCAAGGCTTCTTCTGGCAGATATATTTAAGATAGACCAAAAACCAATATCAAAAAGAATAACATTGGTGTTACCGGTATTTGCAGTAGGTATAATATTATCACAAGTCAATTTCGATATACTCTGGAGATACTTCGGATGGGCCAACCAGACCGTGGCAATGGTTACCTTATGGGCTGCATCCGTATATCTTTATAAGTACAGAGGAAACTATCACTGGGTCACAACCTTACCTGCAATGTTTATGACAGTGGTTACATCAACATATATCTATACTCAAAAGATAGGATTCAATATGCCAAGGACAATAGGCATAGTACTGGCATTGATAACAATGGTTGTGTTCTTTACATGCTTCATGGTATACGGAAGAAAGTATGCAAAGACTATACCCGATGTAAGCAAATCGTCGAGTACGGCTGCATAGAATAAAGAATTTTTAGAATTTTAGTGGCGGACGGTTCATTCATTTAACATGATCGATCATGTTAAATGAATGAACCGTCCGCATTTTTATGAAGCAATGAATTGATCGAGGAAGCAAGAAATTCTTGTGGATTATATATGATACCGCATTTTTCCATAAAGCGCCTGAAATTATCAAGCATCAT
>CALCDS010000349.1 GCA_937900065.1 uncultured Clostridiaceae bacterium
AAAAACTTATATGCATAAACAAAGTCGAATCAATAATACGAATCGAAAACTTCAATGAATAAAATTTTGTGAAAGTACAATTCGTCACAGGATTTGCCTCAAATCATCGAATAAAATAATTGCCGTAAGGCACGATTTTGTTGCCTTCAAGAGGCGAAAAACCATTTGCTGCCAAGGCCATTATTCTCTCCACAGCTTCAGGAATCGCTTTTGTGATGATATGATCTATGCAAAATGCATCATAAAAGCTGTTGTTTGCGATTTTCAATATTTCCGCAATAAACTGTCTCTGCTCGTAATCTGGAAGCAAATCAATCCTTAAGACACCCACCTTATTGTACTGTTCATCCGATTCTGTGCGGGCAAACATTTCTATGGTGCCTATGGCTTTTTGTGGCTTTTTATCTATGACGGTGAAACGGATAAACGACTTGCTCCTGTACTCATCGATCCAACGCTTTATACAGAGTTTCATCTCCTGCAGCGACTCATAATGGAAGCCATAATCACAGTTGTCACTGTTAAAAAGCTTGCAAGATTCAATATTTGAATAGCATCTCAATAAGTCTTCCGCATCGTTTTCCTGAACAAATCTTAAAGTGAAATGCTCTGTATGGTATACGGGGCATCGCTTATAAGGGCTGACATTTATTTTGCCAGTCCGAAGGACTTGTAATACTTCCTCTACACTCTGATATCCGTCATAATCGCCCTTATAGGTATAATCATAATGATAATCCAATCCCTTTTCCTGATTGCAAAGCAAATATTCCGCAAGCTTATAGATGCCCTCTTCTCTGGCGCACTGCAGAAAAGCTCTTATACGGACACCTCGAAAATTGCATTCACAACAAGGAAAATCATTGCATTCCCAGCATCCACGTATTTCCCGATCCTTACAGCAATCGAGAATCGGGCAAATTTCCCCATTGGTACCGCAACCCTTGCAATCGTCATTTATTGATTTAATGCATAAAGCGCAAACAAAGCCACACGGAGCAACGCTTCCAGCTATTTCTTTTACTGTCTTTGTCATAAAAAAGCCTCCTATAAATTTATAATTTAAGTTTACAGGAGGAATGGCGACAACAGCATGTCGTTATTCATGATATATATCTAAAATTTCTTTTGCTTTTTCACAAAGTCTTTGTTTCAGACTTTCCGGTTTTAAAACCTCTGCCTTATTTCCCAGTGCCAATATGGTACCAAACCAAAAATGCTCGTTTTCCGGCAAATGCAAATTTAATATAAAATCGCCATCATCAAATTCCTTTTCCACATTTCCTTTCAGATATTCTATTGCCAGCATTTTTATCTCAGCCCTGCAGCGCAATTTGATATCTATGTATTTTCGGTCATCTTCAGCAGCATGCTCGTTTATAAGCATGTCCGCGCTTTGATGATCCTGCAAAAAAGGATGGTTTGTAACCTTTATATTAGCCATGCGAACCAATTTATAAAGACGATAGTCCTTTTTATAATTGCTGAATGCAAGCAGATACCAAGAATACCATTTGTAAGTCAAGGCAATCGGCTCCACCTCGTGATTTCGTGTGATGCCGTCGGCATTAGTATAATCAAACGAAACCGCCTTCTTTGCAGAAATGGCTGAATCCAAAAGATTCAACAACTTGCTTGTATCGACGCCTTCGCGAAGTACGCCAAAGTCTAAAAATATGTTTGACGAATTTCCACCATTTCCCCTGACTGATAAAATTTTTTCAAATACAGCTTTAACTTTGGGATTATCATATGCGGTCAATAAGCCCTTTAATGCTGTGAGAATGAACGTATAATCACTATCGCAGGCAGCCTGCCTTTCCATTTTGAAAGTATCAAGTATCTCATACCCTCCATTTGCGCCATAAGTTGATACAATCGGAATGCCGGATAGGTTCAAGTCTTCTATATCACGCTGAATCGTTCTTTGTGAAACCTCAAACTTCTCCGACAGTATCCTGGCATTTACCTTTCCTCTATTGAGCAAAAAAATTGTTATACCGAGCAAACGGTCTATTTTCATATAGTCACCTGTATTAATAAATCAGATTGAATATTCCATCTATATTAAGCAAAACACTTTCATACTGCCTTTTTCTCTACCATATCACTAAGTTATGCCACAAATATTATAATGCAGGGCATTGACATTGTAAAACCGTATATTCTGCTTATCCCCTTGTACCCCATTCATACTCCTGGCATGCTTTTGTGATGATATGGTCTATATTAAAAAATTACTTATTCATGATATTGACTATTACATCATCTACAGTTATATATGCTTTATGACTAAGGTATCCAATGTTTCTGATCGTTTCTCGAATGTTACTGCTAATAATACCCGCATTTGGGGTTGCAATCGTTCCTGTTATTATGATTATATTATACTCTGCTTTAATATTTGGACCTGTGTCTAA
>CALCDS010000350.1 GCA_937900065.1 uncultured Clostridiaceae bacterium
TGTTATGTCTGATAAGATGGCTGAAAGTATGCAGGTACCAGTGATTGATCAGTTGCAGATGGATGAAGTAGTAGATAATAAAGGAGTACTGATCGTTGGTAACTATGGTACTGGTAAATCTCACTTAATGTCTGTCATCTCTTCGGTTGCAGCAGATGCAGACAATTTACAGTATCTTCAAAACAAAAAGTTTGCAAAAAGCATGGAATGCATCGCTGGAAAGTTTGAGGTACTCCGTATTGAAATTGGTGGCGTCACCATGCCGCTGCGTGAAATATTGTTTGGCTTCGTTCAGGATGATTTCGAACAGCGTGGCATTGAGTTTTATGTGCCGGATTTCTCCACTGTACGTGACAATAAAAAGCTCATCAAAGATATGATGATGGCCTTTTCTGCCAAGTACCCGGACAAAGGATATCTGATTGTAGTGGATGAGTTCTTGTCCTATCTATCTTCCCGTAATGAAAGAGAAATCGTTCTTGACCTTGAGTTTTTCCGTGCATTAGGCGAGATGTGTTCTAAATCAAAACTGCGTGTGATTTTTGGAGTACAGGAAAAGATTTTTGACAATCCAAGATTCAGCTTCGTTTCTGATACGCTGAAGCATGTCAGCGATAGATTTACCCAGATTATAATTACGAAGGAGAATACTTCTTATGTTGTTTCTGAGCGTATTTTGAAAAAGACCCCAGAGCAGAAGGCACTGATTAGGAAGCACATTGAAAAGTTTTGCAGCTTTTATACAGGTATGTCCTCAAGGCTGGATGAATTCGTTGACCTATTCCCGATTCATCCTTCTTATATCGATGTATTCAATAAAATTTATTTGATTGAGAACCGTCACATTTTGAAGAACATATCCTTGACCATCAAGGATATTTTTGATACAGAAGTTCCTGAAAACGCACCTGGTGTGATTTCTTTTGATAACTACTGGCCTGCTATCAAATCCAACGGTCTTCTAAAGAGTGATGTAACAATCAGCCGCGTTGTGAATGCCAGTCAGCAGTTGGAAGAAATTATAAACCGTGCATTCCCGAAACCTGTCTACAAGCCTCTTGCCATAAAAATTATCTATGCTCTGAGTGTACACAGGTTGACCACCAATGGTTTAGATGTGCAGTTTGGTCTTACAGCAGAAAACTTAAAAGATGATCTATGCCTATTCTTACCTATGCCGGAACAGGACGCTGATTTCCTGCTGGCCATAGTGAAAACGACTTTAAAAGATATTATGACTACGGTATCTGGCCAGTTTATAATTTATAATGATGCCAACAGCCAATATTACATAGATGTCAATAAAATCGTTGACTACGATGAAAAAATTAAACAAAAAGCATCCATCTTGGCAGCTTCAGAGCTAAACCGATATTTCTATACCGTTGTTTACAACTGTCTTGAATGGGATGCAAAACAATATGTAATGAACTTCAATATTTACGAATATGACTTAAATTGGGCTTCTCATAATATTTTCCGTGAAGGTTATCTATTCATGGGCCTGCCTGGAGAGCGTAGTACTGCTCAGCCGGAACGTGATTTTTATATTCATATCATGCCGCCATATGATGCAAGTGGAACCACGGTACAGAATCTTCAAGATGAGGTTTATCTGTATTTTAAGTCTACAGATGAGTTCCGCGAGACATTGGGACTCTTTGCGGCAGCAAGCAGTCTTGCATTAATTAGTGAAGGCAAGGATAAGGAGTCCTATCTTTCAAAGGCAGAAATGCTCCGTAAGAAACTGGCAAAGTATCTGGGTGAAAACAAGAATACATGCTTCGATGTTCTGTACAAAAAGCAAAAGCACCAGATAATTGAAATTCTGAAGGGACGTTACAATAGAGACTTTACCTTTAAGGATACCATTGATCTTGTGGCTTCTATTTGCTTTGATGAGTACTTCGGAGACAAATATCCGGATTACCCTGTAATGAAGACAAAAATTACTCGCCGTAATATGGCAGATAATGCCCGTGCAACTTTTGATCATTTTGCCGGTAGAAAGACCCAGCAATCTACTGCTATGCTGCAGAGCTTTGGCATTTTGGATGATGATAAGATTCGCCCGGAAGGTTCCAAGTATGCTTCTTATTACATTGACCTGATTAAGAAACTGCCGCCGAAGGGCGTTTTGAATTATTCTGATATGTTTGAATTGTGTTTTATGGACACATATATAGATAAGAGATTTAAAATTGAAAATGTTTTTACGCCGATTATTTTTTTATCACTAGTGTATGCAGGCCATGCTGTAATTACGTTAAAAAATGGCACAACTATTACGGCATCTAACCTTGATCAGGTTCCAAAGATAGGCGTTTTGGATTTGTATGAGTTTAAATATATCTCCAGACCTGCTCAGATTTCTATGGCAGAGCTGAAGAAACTTTTTGAGATTCTGGACATCAATCCGGCGTTGCTGGATAATCCGAATGATCGAGAAAAAGGTGTAACCGAACTACTGAAAAAGGCACAAGAACTTTGTAATTCTGCAGTTATAGCAAATAACAAACTCAATAACGACTTTGGGTTGTGGGGTGAGCCTTTGGCCAATGCTGCACAAATACAAATGCTGCAGAAGGCTTGCACCGCTGTTCGGGATGAGTTTGGCAACTATAGTGTTAAGTATAATACTCCCGCAAAGTTGAATAATTTCAACCTTTCCAGCGATGAAGTAGAAACCATTGGAAAGCAAATTTCACTTGTTAAGGTGATTCAGAAGTATATGACATTCAAAACGGATTGTGTTTCAGTTGTGTCCTATATTTCAAATATTGAATTTATAGACCTTGGCACAAAGTTTAAATCCGAAGTAGATAATGCAAAAGCTGCATTCCGTGAAATTCGAGATGAAATCATGAATGGCGCTGCTGGCGATGTTTCTGCGCAGAAGGTCAACAATTTGTTGGTTAAAGTAAAAGAAAAATACATCGCCATCTATTTCGATGCCCATAAGAAAAAGAGACTGGATATTGATGATGCGAAGCGCCGCGGAAAGATTCAGGAAAGCATTGCTCTTTCCAATTTGAGAAAGCTGCGTACTATTGAAATCTTGTCTTCCGCAAAGCTTTCGGCAATCGAGCAGGACTTATCTGAACTAAAAGTATGCTATGAATTGACACCAGAAGAGCTGAAGACTGGTCCGGTTTGCCCTCATTGCCGCTATAATCTTGGCGACAAAGCGAAGAAT
Source organism: uncultured Clostridiaceae bacterium (assembly GCA_937900065.1). GTDB lineage: Bacteria > Bacillota > Clostridia > Clostridiales > Oxobacteraceae > CALCDS01. Next base: position 3,197 of record CALCDS010000350.1, read on the forward strand.
GTATTTGGACAGCTGGATAACTTGGAAATACGCATTGATGACCTTGTTGCCGAATGGACGCAGACGCTTTTGAACACAGTTTCTGATCCTATTGTGTCAAGCCAGAAGGGATACCTGAGAGCCGACCAGCAGAAAGCCATTGATAATTTCATTTCTTCTGGTACACTGCCGAAACGTGTGGATGACTTTTTTGTCAAGAGTATCAATGCATTATTGAAGGGCTTTGAACCGGTGGTTATACAGACAGAGGATTTAATGCAAAAGCTGGATGAGCTTGGCCCATGCGATGTGGACACATTTAAGTCGAAGATTACTGACATTGTGGCTGGTTACATCAAAGGCAAAGATACAAGCAAACTCCGCATAATTGTGAAACGCAAGGAAAGAGAGGTTTAATTTATGAAACCAAGAAAATTGACCAAAGAGGATATAGATAAAGT
>CALCDS010000351.1 GCA_937900065.1 uncultured Clostridiaceae bacterium
AAAATTGTTCTAATTTATTGCTTAAATGTAAGGACAGGGGGATTGTTAGATGAAATATTATCTTGAGGAAATACAGACTGTTTTAAAGTCCCAAGATACTGCTGAAGATGGACTTGATTTATCGCAGGCAGAGGAGAGGCTTGAAAAGTACGGCAAGAACAAGCTTGATGAAGCCAGAAAAAAAACAATTGCGCAGAGATTGCTTGAACAGATGACCGATCCTATGATAATCGTTTTGATCGCAGCAGCAATCATATCAGGAATTCTTGGTGAAATGGCGGATACGGTGATAATATTGATGGTTGTCGTACTTAATTCGATACTGGGTGTCGTGCAGGAAGGAAAGGCTGAAAAAGCGATTGAGGCCCTGCAAAAGATGGCATCTTTGTATTCAAAGGTGAAAAGGGATGGAAAGGTTGTTCAAATAAAATCAGAAGAGATCGTCCCGGGTGATATAGTTGTTTTGGAAGCAGGCGATGCAGTGCCTGCCGATATGAGAATAATCAAAGCTTCAAGTCTAAAAATAGAAGAAGCATCGCTCACAGGAGAATCAGTACCGACTGAAAAGAGTGACCGAGCTATTGTATCAAAAAACGAGGATGTACCATTAGGTGACCGCAGCAATATGGCTTATATGGGTACAAATGTTGTATACGGCCGTGGCGAAGGTGTTGTAGTCAGCATAGGCATGTCAACTGAAATGGGAAAGATAGCAAAAATAATCTCTAATACAAATGATGAAAAGACTCCATTGCAAAGAAAGCTTGCAGGTTTGAGCCATATACTCAGCGCCTGTGTTTTAGGAATATGTGTTTTCATATTCCTTTTCAGTGTTTTTGAAAATGGAGGTTTTTCCGGAGGCCATGTGCTTGAATTATTTTTGACTTCAGTAAGTTTGGCTGTCGCTGCAATACCTGAGGGTCTGGTTGCGGTTGTTACGATTGTCCTATCCATAGGCGTAACTAAGATGTCCAAAAGAAACGCTATTATAAGAAGGCTTACAGCGGTAGAGACATTGGGCTGTACTCAAGTCATATGCTCTGATAAAACAGGCACTTTGACTCAAAATAAGATGACGGTTGTCGATACTTTTGGAGATGTAAATCAGCTCACGACTTGCATGGTTCTTTGCAATGATGCATATCTTTCAGAGAAGGGGGGTGAGGTAACCGGGGAACCCACGGAAAGTGCACTGGTAAGATATGCATATGATGCAGGGGTTATTAAAGGCAGGCTTGAAGAAGAGATGCCTCGTGTGGCGGAAGCGCCTTTTGATTCGATGCGGAAGATGATGTCAACAGTGCATAAGAGCAAAAATAGCGGATATGTTCAATACACAAAAGGGGCGCCTGAGGAGCTATTGAAAAAGTGCACTCATATGTATAAAATAGATGGTATAGTTCCACTAACAGATAAACTTAGGCAGCTTATACTTGATGAGAACAAAAAGATGGCGGGCAAGGCTCTGCGTGTATTAGGCTATGCGATGAAATATATGGACACATTACCTGATGAAATTTCACCTGAGAAATTAGAAGTCGGATTAACGTTTATCGGACTCACCGGCATGATTGACCCTGTGAGACCGGAAGCAAAAGCAGCTATTGAAAAATGTCGTCATGCAGGTATAAGGCCAATAATGATTACCGGGGACCACAAGGATACAGCAGTTGCAATTGCAAAGGAACTGGACATTATATCCGATGAGAGCCAGGCCATAACAGGGGCCCAGCTTTCGAAAATGTCTGATGAGGAATTTGAGAGCAAAATCAATGATTATTCAGTTTATGCGCGTGTACAGCCTGAACACAAAGTCCGCATAGTGAACGCATGGAAAAAGCGCGGCAAAATCACTGCAATGACCGGAGATGGGGTCAATGATGCTCCGGCTTTAAAATCTGCGGATATAGGAGTTGGAATGGGCATAACAGGCACTGATGTAAGCAAAAATGTATCTGATATGGTGTTGGCTGATGACAATTTTGCTTCCATAGTCTATGCTGTTGAGGAAGGGCGCAGGATATACGACAATATTCTAAAAGCCGTGCAATTTCTTCTATCTTCCAATTTGAGCGAAGTGGTGGCATTGTTTATAGCTACGCTCATGAATATAACGCTTTTTTCGCCAATCCATATTTTGTGGATAAATCTTGTTACCGATAGTTTGCCGGCTATAGCTCTTGGAACCGAAGGAGCGGAAGACGATATAATGCAAAAGGCTCCTCGAAATGCTAAAGAAGGCATTTTTGCAAATGGATTAGGAATAGGCGTCATATATCAGGGCCTTGTGATTGCGATTTTCACTCTAATGTCATATATGATTGGAAACAGGCAGTCGCATATAATAGGTATGACTATGGCGTTTCTTACGTTGTCTTCGTGTGAAATATTTCATTCGATAAATATGCGTTCAAGGACAAAATCCATATTCAGATTGAAGAATCATAATAAGTATTTATTTGGAGCCATGTTATTATCTTTTGCACTGACCATATTTGTAATATACCT
>CALCDS010000352.1 GCA_937900065.1 uncultured Clostridiaceae bacterium
ATACATTCATCTCAGGGTCAGTATCTTTGCTTTCAAAAGCATTTATTTCAGATACGCTTTTGTATATTTCATCTAAACTACATCCTAATATTGCCTTCCTTGTCGCTTCTATAACATGTATCGTGCTTACAAGACTTGCCACTTTGACCGGTACTTTAAACTCCTTTTCGATTATCTCGCCAAATGTGGTAAGGGAACCCATATCTACAAGGAATATATAGCCTGCATCCCTCTTGTATTTGCTCACATGTTTCCTTATGGATGTAAGCACCTCATCCGGTTTTTCAGTCAAAGGCATATTGATGCCTATGGCAAGATTTGTACCCAAAAGGCTGTTTGCAAACTCGGCCATCGATTCAGCTGTGGAATTGCCATGAGCTATAACAACGACTCCAACACTTCCCATGTTGTTTTTGAGTTTATCGTCATCCAAAACAAAGAAAATAGTCAGAAAACCTGCTTCATCTATTGGCATGCTCATGTCAAATGCGCTTTCAATCATATGCAGGCATTCCAAGGCCACATTGAATTCTTTTGCATGCTCGATCCTTATTGTCTGAAGCTGTGGGTTTAATATCTTCTTATTCTTTTTGACCCTTTCTATTGCAGATTGTATATGTATTGCCATACCCAGATATACGCTCTGGCTTAACACCTTGTTCAACTTATCTTCGCTATGCCTTACTATCTTCTCGACCAAATCGATCACAGCAGGTTCAACGACATTGATAAGATTGGACTTGTCAAATTTGTTGTTCACTCCATAAAGGTATCTCGTAAAATAATTTTCTATATCCTGCTCCATTATTCTGCCAAGCTCACTCTCTTTGACTCCTTTGTTTTTCAATTCATTTATCCTAAAGTCTATCATTTCATATATGTTTTCCTGTTCATCATCTTTCTCAAAGTATTGTATTTGCTGCACCTTGTTAAAAACGCAATATCTGCTGTTTATTCCAATCAATTTGTTCCATATCCTGCGGTGGTCCACTTCTTTATAAAGGCCTTCCCTTATATAATTTGGAAGTTCGGAACTGTTAATGGTTATGGAATCCTTTTTATGGGATAAAAAATCAGCATATGCCTTGGCACATGATAGCTGTATGTCTGTTTTCAACTGCCCTATATTATTCGGACAATTATAGCTTAAAAACGCTCTCATTGAATTTACCGATACCAATATTTCTCTGTCAAGCCTGAAAGATTCCTCTCTGAAAAAGTTTGTTATGAGATTAAATCTCTCCTCGATTGTTCTCTCATTTAAGTTAGGCATTCTTATGATCATAGGAATTCTTCGTGTAAAAGTCTTTAAAAGACTGGAATCCGGATTTTCCGTCGTAGCTGCAATGATGAGAACATTTGCCCTCCTTTCACTCCCTGTCTCGCCGAGCCTTCTGAATGTGCCCTTATCCATAAATGTAAAGAACATCTCCTGGCCCTCAGCCGGAAGCCTGTGCACTTCGTCAAGGAACAGTATGCCTCCTTCAGCTCTTTCGATGAGTCCGGGTTTATCAGTTTCAGCACCGGTATATGCGCCTTTTTTGACGCCGAACAGATGAGCCAAAAGAAGCTGCGGGTTGTTGGAATAGTCAGCGCAATTAAAAGCAATAAAGGGAGAGTCCTCATCCATTCGGTTCATTTCTATTGCATATTTGTGCATTATGCCCGCAAACATAGTTTTTCCTGTACCGGTTTCCCCGAGTATCAATGTGTCCATTCCCCTTGGGGGATATAGTATCGCGGCTTTGGCCTGTTCTACTGCAGTCGTAAGGCTTTTGTTCTCCTTAAGCAGCTTATCTAAAGTCGTCAAATTTTCGCCGCATCTGGCATCATCTTTAGGCGTAAAAAGAACGGGCCTTGAACTGCTTTTCTTTACCAGTCCCATTTTGCAAAGCTTGTTTAAATCGCTGCTCACATTTGCTCTGCTTAGGTCCATTGATTTTGCCAGAGCCATAGCGTCCATACCGCTCTTAGGACATATTTCTTTTAACCTTTTTAAAACAGCATCAATTCTTTTCATGCTATCACTCCCGCACTTTTTTCCATTTTCCATTGTGTGAATTCTACATAATTATTCCAATTCCTTTTATGACATATCTTCAAGTAAGTATTTTGTTCCATAAACGCACGGATTTACCAAGCCTTTGTTTTAATAATCGGTATATCTGCAAATGACAATATGATTTAACCTGATGATGAATATTTTTATCAAAGGAGCAAATTATACATATATCAATATGAATAGCGGGGCGATATTATGGATACGAAAAATATATTAAAATGCAAGCCTTTAACCGAATCTCCTGAGTCTTACTGGATAGATTCTACATCTTCAAAAACCTACCCTCCCCTTGCAGAAGACATAAACGTCGATGTTGCAATCATAGGAGGAGGAATAGCAGGCATAACGACGGGTTATCTTCTCAAAAAACAAGGTCTAAGAGTCGCAATAATCGAGGCAAGCCGTATACTTCACGGAACAACAGGCCACACGACCGCCAAGATAACTTCTCAGCATGGTCTTATATATAACAAGATCAAAAAAAGTCTTGGCCATGATATGGCAAAGCAATACGCGGATGCCAACGAAAGCGCAATAAAGTTCATAGAAAATACAATAAACGAGAACAAAATAGACTGTGATTTTGAAATGCAAGCTTCCTATATATATACCAAAGATGAAAAATACGCTAAAAAGATACAGGACGAGGTTGAAACAGCATCCGAACTTGGAATAAATGCATCTTACCTTGAAAGCATTCCTCTGCCTTTTTCAATCTTATCCGCTGTAAAGTTTGACAATCAGGCCCAGTTCCACCCTCTAAAATACCTTTTCTCACTGTCTCAACAAATACCTGATGACAAATCCTATATCTTTGAAAACACCAGGGCAATAGATATCAAGAGGGGAACAAAGCTGTCTGTAATAGCTGAAAACGGAAGCAAAGTAAATGCGGATTCAGTTGTCATAGCCTCCCACTATCCCTTTTATAATATGGAAGGATTTTATTTTGCAAGAATGTATCCTGAAAGATCTTATGTGCTGGGGATAAAGATAAATGAAAAATATCCGGGCGGCATGTATATTTCAGCTGAAGATCCGACCCGCTCTCTGCGCTCTCAAAAAATAAACGGTAGCGAAATGATATTGCTCTCAGGCGAGCATCATAAAACCGGGCAAGGGCCGAGCACAATGAGGCATTATGAAGATCTCAGGGATTTTGCATGCACTACTTTCAATGTTGAAGACATATTGTACAGATGGTCCACACAGGACTGCATGACCTTGGACGGTATACCATATTCCGGCCATTATAAATCAAGCACCCCAAACATATATGTGGCAACCGGTTTTGGAAAATGGGGGATGACAAACAGCACTGCATCTGCGCTTATAATCAGGGATTTGATAACCAAAGGGGAAAGCGAGTACATGGATGTTTACAGCCCATCGAGAACCAGTATCGCTGCTTCTGCCAAAAATTTTGTTGTTGAAAATGCAAATGTGGCAAAACAATTGATTTCCGGGAAGCTTGAAACACCGCAGGATGATGTTGAGATAAAACCTGATGAAGCAAAAGTGATAACCGCAAACGGCAAAAAAACAGGAGCTTACAGAGATAAAGAGGGAATACTCCATCTTTGCGATACGACATGCACCCATATGGGCTGTGAGTTGAAATGGAATGACGCAGAGGAAACCTGGGATTGCCCATGTCACGGCTCAAGGTTCACAATTGATGGGAAAATAGTTGAAGGCCCTGCATTAAAACCCATCAAAAATGAAATTAGAAGCCAAAACTAGTATTCACCTGCCAGGTTAAAGAGTGTAAAATATATCTGTGTACACTGCGAGGAGGTAATTTTGAAGTGAACAGATATCATATTATAGTGTCGGGAATGGTACAGGGAGTAGGATTTAGATATTTTGTATATTATAATGCTTCATCCTTTAACCTGACAGGCTGGGTCAGAAACTGCTATGACGGTTCAGTTGAAATTGAAGTGCAAGGTTTAAAAGAAGATATATCGGCTTTCATCAAACTTATTAAGGAAGGAAATGGTTTCGCTTCAATTGATAATGTTTCATTTAAGGAAATAAAAATCTGCGACAGTGAAAAGCGTTTTAGGATTGTTGGATGAACTGCAGATATTGCTTTTCAAAAGTGCAACTCTAGCGGGGGCTCGTCTCCCCCCTTTGATCTCAGGCTACAACGCTGCAATATAACATTCTCTACAACTTATCAAACTTATATCATTTTTTTATATGGACTTTAGCGCTTATCAATATGCTGTGAACGCCATACTGCTTGTTTTAATATTTTTATCAGTTCCGATCAATTTTACCATATAAGGCATAAAAGTTAATAGAATAATAGAAATTTGTATGTTATACTATAGTAATAAATTGTTTGAGCACACCAACCAGCTATTTTAATTCTTATAAGTTCAGGAAGGTGTCCATTCAATATTAAGCTTTACAGACCATATATTATAACATGGAGATGATGTTATGAAACTATGTTCTATTTGTAAAAAGAATGTAGCAACTATATATACAGCCAAAGTAGAAAACGGGAAGACGGAAATGATAGGACTATGTCTGGAATGTGCTAAAAAGCTTGGCATCCCTGTTGTGGACCAACTCATGCAGCAGGCTGGCATAACCCCTGAGGCATTTGAAAATATAACGGAGCAGATGAACAATATACTCCAGGATGCGAACCCGGAAGATTTAAACAATAATAATTTTTTAATGAGCCTGATGAATGAACAGGGTTCAGATGCCAAAGACTCTCAGGATGATGACGCAATCGAATTGAAAAATCAAGAGCATGATTCAGTCGTAAAGGAACATCCTGACACCAAGTCTAAAAAGTCAACCTCCAGGCCCAAGAAGAAATATCTTGACACATATGGAATAAACCTTACTGATAAAGCTGAACAGGGTAAGGTTGACAGAGTAATAGGAAGAAATCGCGAGATCGACAGGGTGATACAGATATTGAACCGCAGGACTAAAAACAACCCGGTGCTGATCGGCGAGCCGGGAGTCGGCAAGACCGCAATAGCTGAAGGACTTGCCGTCAGAGTCGCTGAAAAACAAGTCCCTGCAAAGCTTTATAATGTTGAAATATATTTGCTTGATTTAACTTCCGTGGTGGCAGGCACCCAGTTCAGGGGCCAGTTTGAAGGTCGCATGAAAGCAATAATAGAAGAGGCCAAGAGATTCGGAAACATAATACTTGTAATCGATGAACTTCACAATATCATTGGAGCAGGAGACGCACAGGGGGGAGCCCTAAACGCTGCGAATATATTGAAGCCGGCACTGGCCAGGGGCGAAATACAGGTGATAGGTGCAACCACCATTGAAGAATACAGGAAATACATTGAAAAGGATTCAGCCCTTGAAAGAAGGTTCCAGCCTGTCATGGTCGATGAACCGTCAGTGGAAGATACGATCGAGATATTAAAAGGTATAAAGGGTTATTACGAAGATTACCATAATGTAAAGATATCAGACGAGATAATCGAATCCGCAGTAAAGCTTTCAGAAAGGTATATAACCGACAGATACCTTCCTGACAAAGCCATAGACGTCATCGATGAAGCAAGCTCAAGAGCAAATCTGAAAAACCAGGGTTTGGTTGAATTAAAAGCCCTTAGAGAAGAGCTTCAAAATGTTCAGAGCAAGATGCAGGAGGCTGCAAACAGCACTGATTATGAAAAAGCGGCCGAGTATAAAGCTGATGAATGCAAGATACAGCAGGATATAAGCAAGCTTGAAAAGGAATGCGGCGAGGTAAGCTTGACACTTGAAGATGTGGCATCAGTCATAGAAGCTTGGACCAAGATACCGATCCACAGCATCACGGAAGAAGAAAGCGACAAGCTTCTAAACCTTGAGAAAAGGCTCCACAAAAGAGTTATAGGACAGGATGATGCCATAACCGCAGTGTCGAGGGCCATCAGGAGAAACCGCCTGGGATTTAGAAAGAAGAAGAAACCTTCTTCATTCATATTCGTAGGACCGACAGGCGTAGGAAAAACCGAACTTGTAAAAGCTCTATCATGTGAACTTTTCGGAAGTGAAGATGCCTTAATAAGAATCGATATGTCCGAATACATGGAAAAGCACACTGTATCCAAATTAATAGGCGCTCCTCCGGGATATGTTGGTTATGAAGAGGGCGGACAGCTTACTGAAAAGGTAAGGAGAAGACCGTATTCCGTAATATTGTTTGATGAAATTGAAAAAGCCCATCCCGATGTTTTCAATATGCTGCTTCAGATACTTGAAGACGGCAGGCTGACCGACAGCCAGGGCAGAACTGTATATTTTGACAACACGGTAATCGTTATGACTTCAAACGCTGGAAACAATTTCAAAGCTCCAAGCATAGGATTTACACAAAACGGATATAAAGCTTTAAATGATTATGCCATGGAATCTCTTAAAGAGATATTCAGGCCTGAATTTCTGAACCGTGTCGATGATATAATAGTATTCAATCCTTTGACAAAACCTGAACTCTATCAGATAATCGACCTTATGCTCAAAGAGGTTTCGGATGAGCTTAGAGATAGAAAGATGACTATGGAAGTATCACAGGATGTAAAAGACTTCATATTAAAAGAAGGATATGACGAAAAATATGGAGCCCGGCCATTGAGGCGCACGATCCAAAAATATATAGAAGATGAAATAACCGAGCAGTACCTGCTCAAAAATATAAAAGAAGGTTCACATATATATGTTGAACTTGAAGACGGAAAAGTTGTTGTAAGATAAAAATA
>CALCDS010000353.1 GCA_937900065.1 uncultured Clostridiaceae bacterium
CGCTCACTCGAATTGCTCAAAAAATCAACATTATACTTTAAATGTTCCTTCTTATGTCCTGATATCAAAATATCCCTTCTGCTCCCTATCACCCATCTTTTGTATCATCTTTGCAATCCGTTTCTATAAAGATCATAAAAATGGTGTGTGGGTCCACAGCCCTTTCCAATGGAAAGCGAATGTTTGATTGCCGTGGTGACATACTCTTTTGCCCTTTTTACAGCTTCCTGCAGATCAAAGCCCAATGCAAGGTTGGAAGCAATTGCAGAAGAATAAGTACAGCCTGTTCCATGCGTATTCTTGGTTTCGATGCGCTCTGCAGTGAAGCGGTAAAATCTCTCGCCGTCAAACAGGATGTCCAGGGCATCGCCAATGGCATGGCCGCCCTTGATCAACACATTTTTTGCTCCCATCCGGTTTATCCTTATTGCAGCGCTCTCCATATCCTTTGCAGAGCCGATTTTCATTTCAGCTATCTTTTCAGCTTCCGGAATGTTGGGCGTGAGCACGTCTGATAGCGGAAGTATTTTTTGGATCAATGTATCCATTGAATCCGGACGCATGAGCGGACAGCCATTCTTTGCAACCATGACAGGATCTATAACGATATTGTGCGGCTTGTACTCTCTAATCTTGCACGCCACGGCTTCCATGCAGACGGATTGGGAGAGCATGCCCACCTTGACGGCATCCGCTCCGATATCCTGAAAAACGGCGTCAATCTGTTTTTCAATCATGTCAGGCGTAATGTCCTGTACATCGATTACACTTGAGGTATTTTCCGCTACCACTGATACAATCACACTCATGCCGTAAACGCCATGTGCGGCAAATGTTTTAAGATCGGCCTGGATGCCTGCGCCTCCGCTGCAATCCGAACCGGCAATTGTCAAAACTTTTTTCATATCTTTCACCCTGCCTTCTTTGAATAAAATAAACCGCTAATCTCAAATGCATTCGGCAAAAATATCAAGGCAGGCTGCCTTGATATTTTTGCTTAATAATAAAAAAGATGCCCGCTGAGTTTGGCAAGCATCTTAGTCATCATTTTTCGCTTCCCTACACCAGTGTTGACTGACAGGTTCAAAGGGTCAGGTTTTAACCTTCTCAACTCCAAAGAGTTCCCCCGCAGCTATTCTATTTTCTACATATTATCACTCGCCGTCTGCCGTGTCAATTTCCACACACCTGGGAAAACGCAAACCTGCGAATTCGCTATGCACGAGTCTGCAAGAGTTTTGGGCTTTGCTTCGGCAATTTCGCCAAAAACTTATAAAAGCGTTTTTCATCTCATTTGTATCGTTCAAAAAGCAACAACAAGGAGGAATAGATTACCGACCGCTTTTTAGTGAAGAATGCCATAAGCCAAA
>CALCDS010000354.1 GCA_937900065.1 uncultured Clostridiaceae bacterium
TTATATAAGGGCCGATAAAATTGGTATGCAATCCAATTTTATCGGCTTTTCCTTTGCTTAATATTTTATTTTAAAAAAGCTAAAATTATATTAAAAAATTAAAAACAATGAAGGATTATGAAAGTTTTTGGAGAATAAATACAAACAAAGATGATTATTCTGCCTCTTTTAGAATACATTTTCTTTTTTGAGATATAATACTTATACGTACGATTTTCGGGAGGTAAGGTTCTATGTCCATATCTGACAATATAATGTCTGTAAAGAACAACATAAGATCAGCATGCATAAGGGCCGGACGTGAACCTGAAGACGTCAAGCTGGTGGCAGTATCGAAAACAATGGGGACTGACAAGATAATGGAAGCCGTAAATAGCGGCATAAGGGTGTTCGGTGAGAACAAAGTGCAGGAGTTGGTCAGCAAGTATGAAGCTTTGGACAAAGGATTGGAATGGCATATGATAGGCCATCTGCAATCAAACAAAGTAAAATATATTATTGATAAAGTGGCGATGATCCATTCTGTCGATAGTATAAAGCTGCTTCAGGAGATTGACCGGCGCTGCAAGGCATATGACAAATGCATCGATGTTTTGATCGAGATAAACATAGGAAGGGAAGCAACTAAATACGGTATATGCCCTGAAGACTTAGGAGCATTTTTAGAGGAAGCCCCAAAATATGAAAATGTGAGGATATGCGGGCTTATGACAGTGGCACCTAAAGTGAATGTTCCCGAAGATGCAAGGCCATATTTTAAAGAGATGAAGAGATTGTTTGAGGATGCGAAATCCAGCAATAACGTAAATGTTGAAATGAAATATCTTTCAATGGGAATGACAGGAGATTATGAAGTAGCAATTGAAGAAGGTTCAAATATAGTAAGAATCGGTACCGGCATATTCGGGCCAAGAGATTACCGATTTTAAAGCATTTATGTAGTTGAAAAGTTAAGGTGAAGTGCACTTATCATTATGAGGAGGCTATAAAATGAGCAATGGTTTTATAAACAAAGTCATGGACATTTTTGGAATGGGAGACGAAGATGAGGATATAGATGATGCAGCAGAAGAAGTATATGATGACGATGATGATGAGCAGCTGGAAGTATTTCCTAAAGGAAGGAAAAGCAAAGTAGTAAGTATACATTCAGGTATTAATGCAAAAATCGTAGTGATGGAGCCGTCGGAATTTGATGAGATAACAACGATCTGCGATTGCTTAAAAAATAAAAAGATTGTAATAGTGAATCTAAATAATGTTGATACAAAACTTGCACAGAGATTCGTTGATTTTACCGGTGGAGCTGCATATGCTCTTGATGGAGAAATACAGGAGGTTTCCTCAGGGATACTGCTTATTACTCCATGCAATGTAGACGTATCATCTGACGTAAAGGATGAACTGTCAGGCAAAGGTCTATTCTCGTGGACTGCCAGCAGGTGATTTTGCTTGAATAAAAGGGAGAGTATAATAGAAGCATTTGATAACGATGCTGACAGGGTGCTGGCTGCAAAGGTGATTGACTGTATCGGCCAGGTTTTAAAGTATCATGAGCCAAGGTTTACTCATTTTTTGGACCCTGCCGAAGTTAATAAAGTCAAAAAAATAATAGGGAATTTTGATGTCAAATACTCTATATCTTCAGGCGTTGAAGGGTGTGAAAGAAATATTGCTGTAATATATCCTGCATATATGGCCGAAGAAAATATTGAGCTACCTGTTTCAGTCTTAAAGATCCACTGCAAAAACAGATTTGAGAAAATCAGCCACAGGGATATGCTGGGAGCTTTGATGGGACTTGGCATAAAGCGTGAAAATATAGGCGATATCATAATCGGTGAGCAAGTATCCTATGTTTTTGTATATAAGGATATAAGTTATTATGTTTCTATAAACCTTGTCATGGTAAGACATACTCCTGTGGTTGCAGAATACGCGGATTTTAAAGAGGTACCTGCTAAACGATACGATTATAAAGAGATAATATCGAACGTGGCTTCTTTAAGGCTTGATGCCATATTGAGCGCAGGCTTTGGTGAATCTAGAAGCTCGATATCCCGCGAAGTGCTTGCAGGCAATGTAAAGGTAAACTGGGAAGAAACAAAAGAGCTAAGTTGCATAATAAAACAGGGTGATGTTTTATCCCTAAAGGGAAAGGGAAGAATAATTTTAGATGAAATAGGGGGCACTACAAAAAAAGGTAGAACAAATGTGAAAATAAAAAGGACAATTTAAAAAGAGGTGCGATGTTATGAGTTTATCACCTATGGAAATCAACAATAAGGAATTTAAAAGATCGTTTAGAGGATATGATATCGACGATGTAGACGACTTTATGGAGCAGGTAGTAGAAGATTATGAAAAGCTTTATAAAGAAAACAGCGCTTTAAAAGAGAAAATAGTTGCATTAAATGAAAGGCTTGAGCATTATACTACAATCGAGTCAACGCTTCAAAATACGCTAGTGCTGGCACAGGGGGCGGCCGATCAGGCAAAGTCCAATTCTCAGAAAGAAGCTGAACTTATCATTAAAGATGCAAATGATACGGCGCAGAGAATAATCGACCAGGCTCATACCGAAGTTGTAAAGATAACAGGGCAATATGAGAAGGTAAAACAGGAATTCCAAGTATTTAAAAACAAGTACAAGAATCTGATACAAAATCAGCTTGACATGTTAAGCGAGATAGATGAAGTATTGACCGACAATAAAACTTTGTCTGCATCTGATAAGGGAACTAAACAAGCTGAAAATGTAAAAAAGGTGATCGTGGACAAGAAAGAGGGTTTTGACGGCATAGAGCACGAGAATGCAGTTTAGGGGCAAAA
>CALCDS010000355.1 GCA_937900065.1 uncultured Clostridiaceae bacterium
CATCATACGCTTTGAAAGATTGTTTCACGTGAAACATTTCCATAAATGTATGATACTGGCTGTGTGAGCGGCCTCCGGCCAAAAATTATTTGCATATCTATTCAAAAATGGCAGCTGTTTTGTATATTGATGCACCAAGGTCGCAGACTGGATGAAAAGTGCTGCTTCATATATGTCCTTTAGGAAAGGAGATGTTAATTTGTATGCCGTTGAAATGAAGAACATAACCAAGAGATTTTCAAATGTAATTGCTAATAATTCTGTGAACTTATCCATAAAAAAAGGAGAGATACACTCCCTGCTTGGAGAGAATGGAGCCGGAAAGACAACGCTTATGAAAATATTGTATGGAATGTATCAGCCTGATGAGGGTGAAATATTCATAAACGGCAAAAAAGAAACCATTTCAAGCCCGGCAAAGGCCATACGGCTCGGCATTGCCATGGTGCACCAGCATTTCATGCTTGTGGAACCCATGACGGTCGCAGAAAATATCGTGCTTGGATATGAACCGCGAAAAGGTATTTTCTTCAATATGGAGCAAGCAGCCGCTAATGTACAAGAGATTTCGGAAAAGTACGGTTTAAAGGTTGATCCATTAGCAAAGATCGAAGACCTGCCTGTTGGAACAAAGCAAAGGGTCGAGATACTAAAGGCACTTTACAGAAAGGCTGAAATACTTATACTCGATGAGCCTACGGCTGTTTTGACGCCTCTTGAAGTCAAAGAGCTCTTTTCCATACTTAAAGAGCTCAAAAAGATTGGCAAATCGATAATAATAATCACCCATAAGCTCAATGAAACCATGGATATCGCAGACAGAATCACTGTGCTTCGAGGCGGAAATGTAATAGATACCATGGAAAAATGCGATACCGACGAATCCAAGCTTGCTCAAATCATGGTCGGCCGCAAAGTATCGTTTGAAATCAATAAAAAGGAACCTGCCGTGCAAAAGAAAAATGTGCTGGTAATAAAAAATGCTGTTTTAGGCAAAAAAGGCGTACAAAAATTGAAGGGAATAAATCTTGAATTAAACGGTGGTGAAATATTGGGACTTGCCGGAGTTGAAGGCAACGGGCAGAGCGAACTTATTGAAGTCTTGACAGGGATAACCCCTCTTGAGAAAGGATGCATACTGCTAAACGGCAAAGACATAACCAACTCCTCACCGATAAAAATGTTGGAATCAGGCATTGGACACATACCCGAGGATAGGGAAAAACGCGGGCTTGTAAAAGAATTTTCGATCAAAGATAACCTCATACTCGGTTATCACAGGAAAAAGCAGTTCAGCAGCAGAGGAATATTAAACAGGAGAAATATAGAATCCTTTGCACAGAAGATATCAAAGCAATTCAACATAAAGGCTGAAAATCCAGATGCCTTGGTTTCAACTCTTTCAGGTGGCAATGAACAAAAGGTCGTAATAGGCAGGGTGCTGTCCGAAGATCCAGAGGTAATAATAGCCGCACAGCCGACCAGAGGAGTTGATATAGGCGCAATTGAATATATACACAAAAAGCTTATGGAAATGAAGGATCAAGGCAAAGCCATACTTTTGATTTCGGCCGAACTTGATGAGATCATAAAGCTCAGCGACAGGATCGCAGTCATATATGAAGGGAAAATAACGGCATGCGGAAGGACTCAGGATTTCAGCGAAAGCCGGCTCGGGCTTTTGATGACAGGTGGAAAAACGGACAAATCAGGGAGGATTGAAAAAAATGATCAAAAAAATATATGACTGTATAAAAAAAGCGGATATATTCTCCTCTCTTGCGGCGTTTTTGCTGTCGCTTATAATAGGAGGCATCATCATAGCAATATCCGGCAATTCCCCTCTTGAAGCGTACAGGGCTCTTTTTATGGGAGCTTTCGGAAGTGCGGACGCATTGGCGAACACTCTCGGCAAGGCCACTCCCCTTATATTCACGGGACTTGCTGTTTCATTTTCCATGAAAGGCGGGCTTCTCAACATAGGAGCGGAAGGCCAGCTTTACATGGGAGGCTTTGTCGCAGCTTTATGCGGAATATACCTAAAAGGCATGCCTAATATAGTGCACATCTTTGTATCCCTTTTATGCGCAGGAATCGGCGGAGGGCTTATCGCCTCAATAGCAGGTTTTTTGAAAGCCAAAAGAAATATCAATGAAGTCATCATAACCATAATGCTCAATTATATAGTGATAGACCTTACAGATTACCTTGTAAGCTATCCTTTTAAAGCAAAAGGCATGGTTGCCAAGACTGCTGATGTCTTAGACTCGGCCCGGCTCACACAACTTTTACCTCACAGCAATTTAACTTCAGGAATAATAATAGCGCTGTTGTTTGTAATCTTTGTAAATTGGTTCATTAAAAACACTGTTACAGGTTTTGAGATACGCGCCATGGGCTATAACAAGTATGCCGCAGAAACCGGAGGCGTAAAACTCAAAAGCAAAATAATACTTACAATGTTCATAAGCGGGTTTATAGCAGCTATGGCAGGCGCTACGGAAATCCTCGGCATACACAGGTATTTCATAAAAGGATTCTCTCCCGGTTATGGATTCGATGGGATAGCAGTCGCAGTGCTTGCAAAAAACAATCCCTTGGGGATTGTGATAGCGGCAATTCTTTTTGGAGCATTGCGTTCAGGAGGAATGCTCCTTGACAGGTCGACCAGCATACCGGGCGATTTCGTTGTGATAATACAAGCCCTGGTGATAATTTTTGTAGCGACACCCGGAATCATAAAAGCCCTGCGTTTAAAAAAAGGAGGCAAAAAACTTGAAAAACAGCATTGTTGATTTGATCATCTCTCTGATTTCAGGCAGCTTAAGGATTTCAATACCCATTGCATTTGGAGCATTGGGGGCTACATTTGCCGAGCGCTCCGGAATAATAAGCCTGGGGCTTGAAGGAATGATGCTCTCAGGTGCATTTTTCGGAACACTGGGCTCTTACATTACAGGAAATGCATATGCAGGCCTCCTTTTTGCAATGGCCGGAGGCGGAGTATTCGGGCTCATTCATGCCCTGCTCACTATAAAATTCAAAACCGACCACGTCATAAGCGGCGTTGGGATAAATCTTCTTGGACAAGGTTTGACCACTGTGCTTCTTCAGGTGATCTGGGGAAACAGGGGCAAATCTCCCGAAGTATCAGGTTTGGGAAACATAAGGCTTCCTTTCATGTATAACGTGCCTTTTCTAGGCAAAATGCTTGGAAGCGTCTCGCCATTGTTCATAATTATGATTGCTGTAATCATAGTTTCATGGATCTTGCTTTATAAAACCGTATTCGGACTCAGGATAAGGGTGATAGGCGAAAATCCACAGGCCGCAGATACATTGGGAATCGATGTTTACAAAATCCAATATATATGCGTTGTGTTAAGCGGAGTGCTGGCAGGAATCGGCGGAGCTTACCTGTCCATAGGCGATATAAACATGTTCGGACGTGATATGGTGGCAGGCCGGGGATACATCGCCGTTGCAGCAACAATATTTGGAGGATGGAATCCTGCCGGAGTATTCGTTGGCAGCCTGCTTTTCGGGCTTGCACAGAGCCTTCAGATAAGGCTCCAGGTCTTCAAGATCCCGGTGCAGTTCGTGCAGATGCTTCCATACATTGTCACAATACTTGTTCTGATGCTGTCCCGCAAAAGCCAAAGAGGCCCCGGGGCTGTCGGCAAACATTTCATAAGAGGTGAATCATAATGGGATTTGAAAACATTGAAAAAATCAGAAAGAGCATATCTAATCTGAATATGAACGATGAGACATACAAGGAAATGGCAGATCTG
>CALCDS010000356.1 GCA_937900065.1 uncultured Clostridiaceae bacterium
ATAGCCACAGTTTACGCTGACAATGGCGGCATTGTATGCGCTTATTGATATTTGAGCAATAAATTTAGAGGAGAAACAGCAATGTAATATAAAAGGTCGATAGAATTGTTTTGCACTGTCAATTCTATCGGCCCTTTTATATTCTTGTTTTCATATTTTAGCTCTGTTTAACAAATACATTGATTTTTGAGCAATCCAAGTGAGTGGTGTGAACACTTTTGCTAAGTTCTTGGCGAGATTGCCGAAGCGAATCCTAGAACTTTTGCGTGTCTGAACGCAAGTGAGTTTGCAAAAGTTCTTGATGAGCAAGAGCAATAAGCCTTAGAACTTAAAAAGTGCGAACGGGATGCTCAAGAATCAACATTATGGTATACTTTAACATAGCCTATATTTTAAACTCCAGCGACATTTACTTCTTTGTATACGGATTGAAAGAACTTTTGCTTTCTTTTTTCCAAAAAAGGTTTTGCAAGCTGAGGGAACGACAGGTATGAAAGCACATCTTCGTCGCTCTGTGCAAGAGTGCCAAGTTCCTTTTTGGCATCTTCAAACGCAGGCTTTAGCGTATCCGCATACCTTACCTTTAGAGGCTCTTCGTCCCCAAGTATGCTCTTTCTGAAATTCTCGTCGATCTTTCCCGGAGCTTTTCCATATTCTCCCCTTAAATAAGCTTTTACTTCCTTTATAACCATCTTATATCTTCCACCGGTTATAACGTTCAATACGGCCTGGGTTCCCACGATCTGGCTGGTCGGTGTGACAAGAGGAGGATAGCCTAAATCCTTCCTTACACTCGGCATCTCGCGAAGCACCTCAGGAAGCCTATTTATAGCATTCTGCTGTTTCAGCTGAGATATCATGTTTGAAAGCATACCACCAGGCACTTGATATTTCAAAGCATTGGTATTGACCGACATTACCTTTGGGTCCAGCAATCCCGACTTTATATACTCTTCCTTTATCGGGGTGAAATATTCGCTTATTTCATTTATGACATTGATGTCCAATCCTGTATCGATTCCCATATCAACAGCTGTATAATACATGGATTCAGTGGTAGGCTGACTCGTTCCGCTTGAGAAAGGAGCTATTGCAGTATCAATACCATCAACACCCGCCCTTATTGCTTCAATATAGGACATAGGCGCGACACCTGTCGTGCAGTGTGAATGGAGATAAACAGGCACTTTTACGGATTCTTTCAATCCCTTTATAAGTTCATAACATGTGTTAGGCAGAAGCAAGCCCGACATATCCTTTACACATATCGAATCCGAACCCATCTCTTCAAGCACTTTTGCAAGTTTTATAAAATATTGGGTGTCATGGACCGGGCTTATGGTGTATGAAATCGTCCCTTGGGCGTGAGCCCCGGCTTCTTTGGTAGCCTTCATTGCGGTTTTCAGGTTTTCAACATCATTTAAAGCATCAAAGATCCTTATTATGTCTACTCCGTTTGCTACGGCCCTTTCAACAAATTTCCTTACCACATCATCGGGATAATGCTTATATCCCAATATGTTCTGGCCTCTTAAAAGCATTTGTATCTTTGTCTTTTTCATATGGCTCTTTATTGTCCTGAGCCTCACCCACGGATCCTCATCAAGGAATCTCAAACATGAGTCAAAAGTGGCTCCTCCCCATGCTTCGATTGAATAGTATCCGGCTTCATCTATTTTGTCAAGAATCGGAACCATCTTGGTAAGCGGGAGCCTTGTGGCAATAAGAGACTGGTTTGCATCTCTCAATACTGTTTCAGTAAAGTTGATTTTTCTTGCCATATAAATACCCTCCATTTTTATAACGTATGAGTAGAAAATTTTTCGCATTCAGAAAAATTTTCTTACCTTCGTGCGCTTTAGCGAGGCGAAAAAAGCTTCCCATTCTGAAAACTGAAGCGATGACCGCTGCAAGTTGAGAACATCTACCGCCTCGTTATATAAAGTTCCCATTTCTTTTATTATACACTAAAAATTTCCGAATTGTACGCATTTACTCAATTTAAAATTAGTAAACAAGGAGAATAGCCCATATAACACACGAATTTGGAGAATTTTAAGTATATCACCTCACTATCCTGGTCCCAGCTTTTCCTTCAAGCGCCAACAGGGCATTATCTAAAGATGTGATTATCGCATTTTTGCCTCCATTTGATATAAACCTTCTGCAGGCTTCAACCTTAGGGCCCATGCTCCCTGCCTTAAAATGCCCTTCACTCTGATATTTTACGATATCCTCGAGATTTATTTCGTTTAGGGCTTTTTCTTCAGGCTTTCTGTAATTTATATATACATAAGGCACATCGGTCAGTATCATAAACGTATCGGCCCTTACATACGATGCGAGCCTTTCCCCGCCGAAGTCCTTATCTATCACAGCCTCTACGCCTTTATACCTCCCATCTTCTTCAATCACGGGTATTCCTCCGCCTCCGTTTGCAATCACCACGCATCCGGAATCTATCAGGCTTAATATGGTATCAATCTCCACAATGCTTATCGGAGTCGGTGAAGGAACAACTTTCCTAAAGCCCCTTCCGGCATCCTCTATCCATACCTCTCCTTTTTTCATTCTCTCATCTGCATATTCTTTTGAGTAAAACGGGCCTACAGGTTTGGTCGGCTTTAAAAATGCAGGATCGCCCTTATCAACAACCATCTGAGTTATCATTGTTACGACAGGAACATTTATATCATCATCATGCAATATATTGGCAAGCTGCTGTTGTATCATATAACCTATCATTCCCTGGCTTTCCGCGCCGCATATGTCCAGAGGCATTGCAGGAACCTTGCCTGCGCCTTCGCTATTTTGAATCAGTATATTCCCAACCTGGGGGCCGTTTCCATGTGTTATGACAACCCTATGGCCGTCCTTTATCATCTGAGCGATTTGCATACAAGTCTTATATACATTTTCCATCTGCTCCGTGCTTGCGCCCCTTTGGCCTGGTTGAAGTATCGCATTCCCGCCAAGCGCCAGAACAATGGTATCCTTATACTCCATGATTAACCCTCCTGATTCTTTATTTTACAAATATTATGCCCTGTTTGAGTCATGAATTCGTTCAATATTTCCAGGGCTCTTATAAATAATTTATGCATGTCAAAATATTCTTTTTTTATTCTCTAATATTTTATCTGAGTTGTAAAGAGCAATTTATAAATTTGTTAAAAATGCCATGCTTAACCAAATATGTGGACTCTGAACATGTTCATCCGATTCACCCTGATTGCTCAAAAAATAAACATTTCACTTTAATACATCCATTTATTAAAAAATATTCAATTTTCAACAATGTAACGAATTAGAAAATTTTAAATTGGGCAGATTAATTACAGGAGGTGGTTAAAATGATTAAAAATGGTATGCCGTTTTCAAGATCCAATGTTAGATACATA
>CALCDS010000357.1 GCA_937900065.1 uncultured Clostridiaceae bacterium
ACTATTTTAAAACAGCAAATGAACATATCGGATCCCATGGTTTTAACTTTATGGGCTCTTTTTCAAGTGCGGCTTTAAGTTCGTCTGAAAGATACTTTTTATTGATTATGACCTCATATGTGTATTCGTCGAACCAGGAATCGTTCATTACAAAATAACCTTTTTCACCATTCTTCTCTCCCCAGCTGTTCTCAACCTTCCAGCGGTTTGGCTTGTCATCTACAAGATTAACGCCGGCGATAACCATTGCATGGTTAGGACTGCTATCCCTGTAATCAAGTTTTTCACCTTTCGGGATAATAAGATTAGTGCCCAATGCAAGATCATAATCATAAAGGCTGCTATCCATTATGCCGAGTTCCCTGTCGGACATTTTGTCTATATCGCAGCCAAACCATACTTCCTTATTGTCTTTAAGCTGCTTTACAGTGAGAGCCTTCATTGTATCGATATCCACATTCAAATATGTCACGCATTTTTCCCCTACTACATTCCCGTAATATGGCACCTGATACAACACGCCAAATTTTTTATCCCTGGTTGGCGCATTTATTATACTTATATATTCATCAACTTTTGTATCGACAAACCTATTGAAAAATTCCATAGGTGTAATATTTTCATACCTAAAAAATTTTTTATCACTGTCCCTGTACTCAAAATCAAACTTTTTAGGAGGTTCGCCGAGAAAACGGCATAGCATAATAAAAATCGTACTAAGTATATCTTCCTTTTCATGTCTCATTTCTTCAATGGTACCATTTTCTTCGTGAATTTTTCTTATTTTTAATGCGCCTTCTCTTAATTTAGAATTCAAAAGAGCATTCATTTTTTCACTGTTACTGCTGTGAAAAGTTTCAAGCATGGCATATTTAGGCATAACGCCATATTT
Organism: uncultured Clostridiaceae bacterium; assembly: GCA_937900065.1. Lineage (GTDB taxonomy): Bacteria > Bacillota > Clostridia > Clostridiales > Oxobacteraceae > CALCDS01. The sequence continues at coordinate 893 of CALCDS010000357.1, forward strand.
CTTAACAAGATTGCGGAATAAATCCCAATCACCGCCATCAGGTACAGGTTGTTTCAGGAACAGCGTCACAATCCTGCTGTCTATAGTTTCATCTGCAGTGTCTATTATATTTTCAAGAAACAAGTTTGCTTTTTCAAGCTTATCCCAAAACATAAGGTAGTTTTGCGAAAGTTCAAAATCCTTTATTTTATACTTTTCAATTATCTCCTGTCTTATGATGTTAAGTCCTGCAAACATCCAGCACCTTCCGGATTTTTTCTGGTCAGTCACCTTGCCGGTATCAATATCGATCGAAAATGTATGCTGATCTTTTGCAACCACCTGATTATTTATCGATGCCGCATCAATACCATTTTTCGATATTGCATCCATCGATATTTTGTTGTTGATATCATCTTTGAAACGCTTGAATGAATTATTTAAAAATTCATCTGTAATACTTTCCTTCAAATTGACCTCTCCCTCCAATATGTTTTTAAATATA
>CALCDS010000358.1 GCA_937900065.1 uncultured Clostridiaceae bacterium
CATAGCCAAAACTCAAAGTGTGTTTAAAATATCCAGAAAGCTAAATAAAGCGGAGGTGTAAATATGATATTTCCAGTAATAAAGGGTGCAAGTTATATACTTGTAAATACGCCCGACATGGTAGTAAACTTTGGCACGACTCAAAGCTTGGAAAAAGAAACAAATCCAAACTCCGAATACTTAAAAAGATTAAGAAATCATCTAAGAGGATTCGATGATGCTGTGGCATATCCTCCAAACCAGGTTTATATAGGGAACATGACTCCGGATGAGCTTGCTTCCCTTCCGAGGCCATGGTATACAAAAAAGAATGAAAATGCGTCAAGATGGGGAAAATTCGGTGAGATAATGCCTCAGGACGAGTTCTACGCGCTTATGAAAATAAGCGACTCATTTGATCTGGTTGTACTTGAAAGAGATTTTACCGAAGATGTAAGAGAAAAATTGACAAACCATCCTTTATTAAAAAATCTTGCTTCCAAATTAGGTGAAGGGTCAGACGTATCGGATATAGAGGGATATATCAAAGATTCCAAAGCTGAACCGTTAGAAATAAACGGTAAAGTCGTTGGCTGCGTCAAAAGGGCACATGAATTCGATAAAAACCTTGCAGCGCATATTATGGCTGAAAATCTTTCAAGCAAGGCATCAGGAGCGCTTGCACTTATAAACCTTATAAACAAATCTAAAATATCACCGGATGATATCGATTATATAATAGAATGCTCTGAAGAAGCGATAGGCGATATGAACCAGAGGGGCGGGGGCAACCTTGCCAAGTCTATCGGAGAGATTGCAGGATGCAGCAATGCTTCAGGCATAGATATGAGAGGGTTTTGTGCAGGCCCCGCACACTCCCTTGTAAATGCTGCCGCATTGGTGCAATCAGGCATATTCAAAAATGTTGCAATTGTCGGAGGAGGCTCGACAGCTAAGCTGGGCATGAACGGACGTGATCATGTTAAAAAGAACATGCCAGTGCTTGAGGATATGCTTGGAGGATTTGCCATTTTGATATCCCAAAATGATGGAATCAATCCTGTGCTCAGGACAGATATAATAGGCAAACACAGGATAGGTTCAGGAGCATCGCCGCAGGCTGTAATAGAAGCTTTGGTTGCATCTCCTCTTGAGAAGGCCGGATTTAAGATAACTGATATAGATAAATATTCTCCGGAGATGCAAAATCCTGAATGTACCGAACCGGCAGGTGCGGGAGATGTGCCTGCATCCAATTTCAAAATGATAGGAGCTATGGCAGTTAAGAAGGGACAGCTTGAAAGGACAAAACTTATGGATTTTGTAAAGAAACACGGAAACCCCGGTTTTGCGCCCACTCAGGGCCATGTGCCTTCCGGAGTGCCGACAATAGGTTTTGGAAGGGAATCCATACTAAATGGCAAGATGGATAACTTTATGGTGATAGGCAAGGGCAGCTTGTTTTTAGGCAGGATGACAAACTTGTTTGATGGGATATCGATAGTAATTCAAAAAAATAAAGGCATCGTCAAAGAGGATAAAATATCAAAGGACGAAGTAAAGGCTATGATAGCCGAGTCGATGAGGGATTTTGCATCCCAGATGCTTAAGGGGTTGAGGTGAGCTTATGTCGCAGGATGATTTAAAAAAAGTCGTTGCCGAAGCATTCAATGATATAGCAGATGGGATTTCAAGCAATACATTTGAAAAAAAGGTAAGAGTAGGTTTAACTATGCTTGGAAGCGAACATGGAACAGAGGAATTGGTCAAGGCCGCAAATATGGCAAAGCACAAATACGGGGATTTTGATGTGATACTTATAGGTCAAAAGAGCGAGCACACATTTGAATCATATGAGGCTGAAACGCCTGAAGAGTGCCATATGGTCATGGAAAAACTTCTGGATGAGGGAGCAATTGACTGCGCAGTCACGATGCATTATAACTTCCCGATAGGCGTTTCGACAGTTGGAAGGGTTGTTACGCCGGGATGCGGAAAGGAAATGACCATAGCCACTACTACTGGGACATATTCCACCAACAGGGTGGAGAGCATGGTCAGAAATGCGATAAGCGGTATCATCACGGCTAAAGCCATGGGAAATACAAATCCGAGCGTGGGAATATTGAATGTTGATGGTGCAAAGCAGGTTGAGAGAGCCTTAAAGGAGCTTAACTCAAATGGGTATGAAATAAATTTTGCAGCTTCAGTGCGCGAAGACGGAGGATGCGTGATGCGTGGGAACGACCTCTTATCCGGTACGCCGGACGTGATGGTCACCGACACTTTGACCGGAAATCTACTTGTAAAAATATTCAGTTCATTCACGACCGGAGGAAGCTATGAATCCTTAGGATACGGCTATGGCCCGGGAATAGGCAGGAACTATGGGAGAATAATATGCATAATATCAAGGGCTTCAGGTGCTCCGGTGATATGTGAAGCTTTAAGATATGCTGCAATTCTTTCTAAAAACAAATTGACAAAAGTCAAGAACAGGGAATTTGAAAATGTCTGCAAAGCCGGGTATGATGAAATATTGGACCGGATTAAATCATTGAAAGAAACCGGAGCCGAAATAGATAAAGTTGTCGCACCTCCTAAGAAAGTTGTGACATATGCCATAGCAGGCATTGATATACTTGAGCTTGAGGATGCGGTAAAAGAGTTGTGGAAAAATGGAGTCTATTCGGAAAGTGGGATGGGCTGTACCGGACCTATAATATTGGTCGGAGAGGATGAGAAAGACAAAGCCGAAAGTATTCTGATTAAAAATAAATATATCATGAGGTAATGATTGTACAGATTTCAAAATATAATGATAATGTAGGACAATCCGCCGAATTTTATACCGGGATCCGGATAGATTTGATTTTATTTATGGCAAATGCAAAAAAAGATGTTTATTTTTTAGTAAACGTGAAGGATTTTTAATTAATATATAGAAAATATCATTTGGGGTTTGAGTAAATAAAAACTTGAGTAAATAAAAAGAAGAGGGGGAGAGTAATTTGAAAAAAATTTTATCATTTGTTTTGGCCCTTACGATGGTTATGGCGTTGTTTGTGGGTTGCGGTCAAAAAACAGAACCGACTGAGGGAAATAAACCGGCTGAAGGTCAACAGAAAGAGGAAGAGAAACCAAAAATCAAGATCGGTCTTGCAACAGATGAGGGCGGAAAAGGCGATAAGTCATTCAATGATGCTGCTATAGCAGGGCTTGAGAAAATACAGAAAGATTATGGAATCGAGCCTGTGATACTTGAATCCAAACAGAATGACCAATATGAACCAAACCTTAAAAACTTGGCAGAGGCAAATGATCTTGTATTTGCGATTGGGTTCAAAATGGCGGATGCAACCAAGAAAGTTGCTGAAGCAAACCCTGACAAGAAATTCGGTATAGTCGATGAAGAAGTCAAGTTACCCAATGTAGTATCTATAAAGTTTAAGGAGCATGAAGGATCTTTCCTTGTGGGAGTTGTAGCAGCAAAAACATCGAAGAATGGAAAGATCGGTTTTGTAGGCGGAATAGACAGCCCGCTTATTCAGAAGTTTGAAGCAGGTTTCATAGCAGGTGTCAAATCTGTAAATCCTGAAGCGGCAAAGGATCTTGAATCAAGAAAGAATGTAAGGTATGCTGCAAGCTTCAGTGATGTGAACAAGGGCTATGAACTTGCAAAGCAGCTTTACAATTCAGGCTGTGATGTCATATATCATGCTGCAGGCGGAGTTGGAATCGGAGTATTCAATGCTGCCAAAGAGATGAAGAAATATGCAATAGGTGTTGATTCTGACCAGGCGCTCACGGTTCCTGATGCTAAAGATGTGATACTCTGCTCGATGATAAAAAAGGTGGACGTAGGCACATATACGGTTTCAAAAGATGCTATGGATGGAAATTTCAAAGGCGGTCAGACTCTGGAATTAGGACTTAAAGAGGACTGCGTAGGAATATCACCTACAGTTAATCCGGCTGTATCGAAAGAAACTCTTGATCTTGCGAATAAATATAGGGACGAAATAATAAAGGGCAGTATAAAAGTTCCATCTACCCTAGATGAAGCAAAGAGCTTCCAACCAGTAGAGTTAAAGTAAATTAAAAAGCTAGATGCTCCGCATCTAGCTTTTTAAAATAGCATTGGCATCAAGCATATACTTCATATGAAGGGAGGAATTACTATGGCAAAAGTCGTGGAAATGCGAGGTATAACAAAAATATTTCCAGGAGTGCGTGCAAACGATAATGTGAATTTTGACCTTGAAAAAGGTGAAATACATGTTCTCCTTGGAGAAAATGGAGCCGGTAAAACGACGTTAATGAATATATTGTATGGTATGTATCAGCCTGATGCCGGTGAGATTTATGTGAATGGTAAAAAAGTAAATATGAAATCCCCGAGCGATGCAATCAAATGCGGAATAGGAATGGTCCACCAGCATTTTATGCTGGTTCATAATTTTACGGTGGCTGAAAACATAATACTCGGCATGGAACCTAAAAAAGGTTTGAACATAGATATGAAAAAGTCAATACAGGATGTTGAGAACCTTACAAAGGCATATGGTTTCAATATAGGTCCCAATGAGATAATAGAGGATATCACAGTAGGACAGCAGCAAAAAGTTGAGATATTAAAGGCGCTTTATAGAGGGGTCGACATACTCATACTTGATGAACCGACTGCTGTTTTGACACCTCAGGAAATCGAAGAGCTCGGAATAATACTTAAGAATCTAGTAAATGAAGGAAAATCAATAATATTGATCACCCATAAACTAAAGGAAGTAATGAGCATGAGCGACAGAGTGACGATACTCAGAAGGGGGAAAGTCGTAGATACTCTGAATACTTCCGATACAAACATAGATAAGCTCGCAGAGCTCATGGTAGGCAGAAAGGTAAGCCTTACGGTTGAAAAAAAGCCTGCAGAGCCTAAAGGCGTAATATTGAAGGTTGAAAATTTAAAAGCGCTTGATCAAAGAGGTGTACAGGCATTAAAAGGTATAAATCTTGAGGTCAGAGCCGGAGAGATACTTGGAATAGCCGGAGTTGACGGCAATGGACAATCCGAACTGGTGGAAGTCATAACCGGGCTTAGAAAACCTACGGAAGGCAAAGTATTCATGAATGGCAAGGATATTACCGGCAAATCGGTCAAAGAAGTAATAGAATCCGGTATAAGCCATATTCCTGAGGACAGGCATAAGAGAGGACTAATATTGAAGTATTCTCTTGCTGAAAATGCAATCCTTGGTATTCACGACAAGAAACCTTTTGCAAATGGAATTTT
>CALCDS010000359.1 GCA_937900065.1 uncultured Clostridiaceae bacterium
AAAGCGTTCACATCGCTCACTTGGATTGCTCAAAAATCAACATATTTGTTAAGCAGAGCTAAAAAATAATATTTAAGAGAAGGGAGCAGTTATGCTCCCTTGACTTTGCTTTTCCTTACAATCTCCTTTTTATTCTTTACTTTAACTGAGGCGTACTTTTTAACCACATCCAGCACGCCTTCAAGTTTTTCATAGAATATGATTATAAGGTCGCCTGGTTTGCTGTTATCCATAGCAGCCTTTAGGGCCTCGGTTTCCGAGAGTATTATCTCTATAGAATCCCGGCTCCTTCCTGCCGAAATGGCTCCGAACTCCATAAGCCTGGCTATCTCTCCAGGATTTCGGCCCCTTAAATCCCTATCTTCCTTTATATATATATAGTCAAATTCCTCTCCGGCAATTTTCCCAAGCCTTATAGCGTTCTCATCGCTCCTGTCGCCTGGAACGCCTATGACACCGACAAGCCTCATCGCTCCAAGCTTTTTGGCAGCTTCAAGCACTCCCCTGTAGCCTGCTTCGTTATGCCCGTAATCCACAAGCACTCTGAAATTTCCCACATTGTAAATGTTGAACCTGCCTGGATTTTGTATCTCATTTAGGTAGAATGTTTCCAGTCCCTTTGATATTGCCTCAGGAGGTATGTTGAGTCCAAATGCTCCTGCTGTAGCGGCAAGGCTGTTTTCAATGTTATACGATATCTTGCCCTCAATCGTCGACGGTATATCCACTATGTTGGATACCGGAGTGATTTCCTCGCCACGGCCTATGCATATGACATTGTTGTTTAAAAATACTCCTATATTTCCTTCCTTTAAATGCTTTTTTAAGATTATGTTGTCCTTATTTTGAGAAAAATATATTATCCCACATTTTACCCTTTCAGATATAATCGGGGTCATTGGGTCATCGGCATTTAGCACAGCATAACCTTTGTCTTTGACTGCTTCTACTACAAGCGATTTTACGAATGCCATCTCTTCAAGCGATTTTATCCCATCTATAAAAAGATGGTCGTCTGATATGTTGGTTATGATCCCAACATCTGCGGCCTCATATCCAAGCCCATACTTTATTATACCGCCCCTTGCTGTTTCAAGAACTGCGGCTTCCACATTCTTATCGCCCAATATCGTCCGTGCGCTGACAGGCCCGGTCGTGTCACCCTTCATTATGCATTTGTTGTTTATATATATACCGCCGGTCGTCGTCATGCCGACATTATAACCGTAAAGTGAAAGTATATGGGCAATCATTCTGGTTGTCGTGGTTTTGCCGTTGGTTCCGGTCACCGATACGATCGGTATCGAGAATTTCGATCTCGATGGATAAAGCATGTCAACAATGGCTTTTGCCGCATTTCTCGGCTTCCCATGAGTTGGATAATGGTGCATCCTTATTCCGGGTGCAGCATTTACCTCGATTATCACACCTCCGGTCTCTCCAATCGGTTTGCTTATATCAGGAGCCGTAATATCCACGCCTGCGATGTCGAGCCCTATCAATTTTGCAGCCTTGACTGCCATTTCAATATTTGACGGATGGATTATATCCGTACAATCTATGGCGGTCCCTCCAGTGGAAAGGTTGGCATTTTCCCTGAGATATACTTTCTCTCCCTTCTTTAAAACCGAATTTAGGAATAAGCCTTTTTTATGAAGCACTGCAATGCTTATATCGTCGATTATTATTTTTGTAAGCTGCCTTTCATGATCTATGCCCCTTTGGGGATCGTCATTTATTCTATCAACCAGCTGCTTTATAGTCGATATGCCGTCGCCTACCACAAACGGAGGAATCCTTTGCGATACGGCTATTACGTTGTTATCGACCACAAGCACCCTGTAATCCTTGCCTGTTATAAATTTCTCGACCATTATCTCAGAGCTGTATTTGTATGCTATATCATATGCCTTTATCAACTCGTCGTCATGGTTTATGTTTACACATACACCTTTGCCCTGGTTGCCATCCTTAGGCTTTACGACAACAGGATATCCTATCATTTTAGCCTCATGCAATGCATCATCTTTGCTGTACACCAAACATCCGTCGGCAACAGGCAAACAGGCATCCCTCATTATCTGCTTTGTAAGCTCTTTGTCACAAGCTATGTCCACCGAAACACAGCTTGTATTTTCAGTCAGGGTTGCCTCAATCCTCTTTTGGTACTTTCCATATCCAAGTTGCAGTATGCTGTCGCATCCTATTCTCGTAACAGGTAAGCCCCTTGATACGGCTTCCTTGTATATTGCATCCGTACTCGGTCCCAGCGAATATTTTGCAATTTTTTCCTGTAAACTTGAAAATTCCTTGGCAAATGGATATTGTTTTCCTGATATCATGCAGTTGAACATATCAATTACAATCTCTCCGCACAACAATCCTGCCTTCTCCAGCTCATATTCATATATTATGTCATATTTCTTTTCATCATCAGTGACCCTTGTTTTTCCATGCTTTACGTCAAATCCGAGCATTGCTTGAAGCTCGAGTATTGAATGCTCTGCAACATGGGCAAGATATGTGCCCTCTTTCAGCCTATCTACAAATCCTCCCTCCACGCCTGTAGAACATTTATGGGTCCTTATACCCGGCAAATAATTTATAAGCCTTTCATTGAAACTATCTATTTTATTGGTTGGTGTATCGTAGTAATCTCCAAGGTCTACGGTGATCTTAATCATAGGCTTGTAGCTATATATGTTTTTGCCTCTATAGACCACTGTATTTATAATTTGCATCATCTATCCTCCTCATTTGTCTTATCGCCATCTGCCAATATGGGCGTCCTCGATCTTAGATCAAATCCATATCCCTTCGGCAGTATATGAAGTTTTATATCAGTTAGTGCGATAGGCTCCTTATGGCCAAGCTCTGAAACATTTGTGTGGGATATTGGCATTCCGTCCACTACGGTAACACTCTGGGAACCTATCACATTGAATATATTTTCGCTTACCACAATTGCTGTGTCCTCATCTATTCCTATTCCGAGCATGTGGGGATTTTCAGCCACGGCTACGAGCAGCCTGCCTATTCTCCCTCTTTGGGCAAAATGCTGGTCGATTACGACCTCTCCTATTATGCCCAGACCCGGCGCCATCTTAAGCGTGCAATATTTGGGAGCATCGTCATCGGTACCGGTCACTATCATATTGCTGCTCATAGCTGAAGCACCCGCGCTTGTTCCTACCAGCAGGGCGCCATTTGAGTATGCCTTATGCAGAGCATAATATGCACTCGTTCCCCCAAGGAGGCTTGTTATTCTAAGCTGGTCCCCGCCCGTAAAAAAAATGCAAGTTGAATTATCTATAAGTTGTACGTAATGACTATCTGAAGCGTCATGCCTCGAGTTTATATTGACTGTATCTATTTGGTTTACTCCAAGCTTGTTAAATATTTTGATGTATAGGTCTCCAACCTCCTTTGGATGTTCTGTTGCAGTTGTCATAAGCACGATTTTTGAATCCCTGCCGCCTGACATCTTCACTACTTTTTTGAGTATCTCACACTTTCCTTCCTTGTCTTCCGCTCCTCCGATTATTATCAATTTTCCTTTAGCATTCAAATTTTTACTATCCTCCAATATTTTTATAATTCGTCCAATGCTAAAAAAAATTCCGTAATCTAAAATGGACGAATTTCATAGGTCGTTTCCTCTGGATTTTTTTAATTTTATTATGGACGACCTATATAGCGAGTGAAGTCTAAAATTAAAGATTTCCTTAATGTAAACTTCGCAAGCTTCACGGATAACTTACTCTATTTAAAATGCGCAAACTTAATCGATAGCAAACTTTAATTCATTTAACTTCAATATTTGTTATCGATATATCGAAACATATGAGAAAGTCTATTTTTACAGGTTCTGCCGAAGGCCCTTTCACCCGGCACAGCCTTTTATTAAAATATTCTTTTATATTTTTTCCCTGAGTATTAGAATTATTCGATTATATTATTTATTTGCCCTCATTTATACAATTATGTAAGTATAAGGTTAAAAATAAACATGTTTCCATAAAAAACTGGACTCTTAACTATAAAAAAAACTGCCTTTCGGCAGTTGTTAAACCATTTTTGGTATTATGAGTTTCATTCCTGGAGTTATACTATCAGGATCAGTAATATCGTTTACTTTAGCAATATATTCAACTGTTGTATAATATCTCTTGGCTATATTCCATAGCGTATCTTTCGGCTGGACAACATATATCGTTATGCTTGCCTTATGAATAGGCACTTCTTCAGCCTCTTCAACCTTTACTATGAATTGTTTGCTGACCTTCTCATGTATTTTGGCAAGGCATTCTATCATGATCTTTACTTCGACTTCATTTCTCGTAAGCATTGAGAAGTCCATGCTCTCTATATCAATCTCTACTTCAGGTTTCATATCAATCGTGCAGCCGGGTATAGAAATCGATGTCTTAAACGGTACTTCATCCGAAAAGCTGTGAACAAGCCTCTCTTCTCCTCTTATCAAATAAATGATGTCACAGCCTATCAAACCCTCAACGAGCACCTTATCTTCTAGAGCCTTGCAATCGGTGACAACAGGCCTGCACACCATATCATACACTTTTTCCATTTCAGGATAGTCGGCAGGCAGCTGCAATGTTTCCCTTATCGCTTCCTGTGATGAATTTCTCCCTAAAAGAAGGTCCACGTTCAAATCGAGTTTCTCAGGCTCTAGTCTTACCGAAGGCGCATACATGTCAATTACAACCGGATATTCATTTCTTTGAGATACCCTTGCTTTAAGCCCGACTACAATTTCAACATCTATTAGCCTTCTTTCGCCGTCTTCATTTTCTTTTAGTTCCGCAAAAATATCATCAATGCTATAATCTACGCCACATCTCATCTCAGGAGTGATTCCAGGCATATCCAAGGTATGAGTGAACATTATGTCTTCTTCAACTTTATATATATCCGATTTATCAACCTTAGATGAAAAAAGTACCGGTACGAGCACGCTGCCTGTTACATTTATTTTGCCGTCTTCAATGCTATCTTCCTTCTTATGTATAAAAGCCCTGTATTTCAATATCTCATCGGCTTGCGGAATGCTAGGCGGTATCTGTATCGTGCCCTTTAAAACCTCCTGACCCGCATTTTCTCCTATGGTTTCATCGCTCGCAATCGTGTCCTTCAAAAGCTGTACGTCTTCCAATCCCTGCACATCTCTTATCACATCGACCGGAATCCTGTCAATCACATTTCCCTTTATCTTTATGACACATTGCAGATTGAGTTTCCTGCTGTTTATCCTGTTATAGTCGATATGGTCAATAAAGCATTTGACATCAGCATCCATCCTCGGCATCGCACCCGGTATTTCTATATACTGCGAAAAACTATCGATATAATTCATAGAGTAAATAGGTTGAGGCTCATCACCGGCTGAATATAGTATTGAAAAATTTACATTTCCATCCACAGTAACTCTTTCCTGCTCCACATTTTTGCCTGTGATATTAACCTTACCGTCAACAGACAATATCCTTACTATATCAGGTTTTACATCCGGTACGATTATATCCTTATCAACCAGAGCCTGACCTTGTTCTTCTCCAACTATTCTGTCAAACTTTATCGTATCTTTAATCAGCTCCAGCGCCATAATATCCCTCCTTCACTTATTAAGAAATAATCTAATATATAATATATGGCCTTACCTAAAAATATGTATAGTTGTACAAAATTATGCTAGATGAAAAGGTACAGCATACCCATCTTCGGCTCAATTATACCGGACAACTGAAAGTGGACACACCATTTTAAATGATGTGTCCACTTTAAATGCCTATGCCAGCTTATCATCATATATCTTTATTTTATTTCTTCCTCTAAACTTTGCACCTATGTACATGGCCCTGTCGGCATAACTTAAAAGGTCTGTGGCACTGCTCGCAATCTTCGGGAATTCAGAGATTCCTCCGCTTACTGTGGTCCTGATTTTCTTTCCGTCTATCACAAAAATATTTTTCTCAACATTCTCTCTGATTCTTTCTGCAATCGCATATGCCTTTTCAGAATCGGTATCAGGAAGCACAACTGTAAATTCCTCTCCTCCATACCTGGATACAACATCATTTTTCCTAACACAGCTTTTTATAAGCGTGGCCACTTCTTTTAAAACATAATCGCCGGTAATATGTCCATATGCATCATTTATCAGCTTGAAATGATCGATGTCAAACATTATAAGGCTCATCTTCCCGGGCTCTCTTGTATATTCATCGACTTTCAAATTGAGGTACTGATAAAAATATCTCTGGTTATAAAGATGGGTCAGATTATCTGTTATAGCTTCTTGTTTAGACATCCTCAAAAGTTTGGTATTATCTATTGCAATAGCCGATTGGTCCGAGAGCACAGTTAAAAATTCCAACATGGTTTTATTATATGAATTGGATTCATCGCTGAATATGCCTATACAGCCTGTACATCTATTTGACCTTCGCATTGGAACAATTATACATGATTTATATGCCCTGCAATATATGCTGTCATTTTTAGAAAAGATAGGATGCCTTGGAATATTATTTATAATGAATGGCTTATATTCCAGTATCATCTTCTTAAATACATCATTATTGGCATCTATCGGACACGGTGCCAAATCCTCATTACCTTCCACTCTATACGAAACGGGCACCATTTGTCCATTTTGCTCGTCAAAATCAAATATATAGCAGCCTTTAAAACCTACAATCGAACTTATAGTATCGAATATCAGTTTGTATATCTTATCCAAATCAAGGTATTCGTTTATCGATAAAGCCACCCTTGAGAGCGCCTTAAGCTGCCTGTTGGCATAAACAATCCTTCGCGTCAGATAAAATATAAAACAAATGCAAACTACAAGCATCATAAAAAGAGTGGCATACAATAAATTGTTATTGTACGAGAACAAATATATGTTGGCAAATTCAAGGGACAATGGTATGGAGATGATGTCCCCTACCAGATCCCACATCATGCTTTCAGAAAGTATTTTTATGCCAAAGGTCGGATTATCGAATAATATATGCACTGACAAAAGTATATAATTTACAATCAATCCGGAAATCAGAAAAACAAATGCCAGCAAGATTGCATTATACGAAAAGTATCCTCCATTGAAATCCAGCAAAAAATTTTCAACCCATTCATATGCTCCTGCGCCTGCAAGTATATTCAAAAGCAGCATGCCAGTGTTTAAAAAGACGATATTCAAGGGTTTTTTATAGATTATGTAATCAACTACGATGAGTGAAATAAATCTGATCCATAAAGCCGGTCCCAGCCCCATTATAAGAAAGCTGGAAAGGTCCACTATAACCGAAAGGCTTATAGTAAGCCTCCGGATATAAATCCTGAAGCTGTCTATGATTATCTCTGCAATTATCAAATATAGCATCAAATATCCATTTACCATTTTAAAGTCATAAAGCAGTGTTGCAAACAAAATAAATATACCTGCTGCACCGATAAGATAGTCATAAGTTTGAATGGCTTTTTGTTTGGTCACTTATATCACTCCAGATAGGTAAATCATTTACAATATATTAATTATAATAATTCTACACCTATCAATATATGTATATCAAATAATTTTTAACAAAGTTGCAATAAATTTATATATCCGCTTTTTA
>CALCDS010000360.1 GCA_937900065.1 uncultured Clostridiaceae bacterium
AGCATTAGACTGTATATATAACAGTTTATAAGTATGCAGACAGCCCTCTATCCGGCCGCTATCATAGGTTTACAGAGATTGTTTCACGTGAAACATTTCCATAAACGTATGATACTGGCTGTAAGAGCAGCTTGCGTCCAAAAATTGTTTGCATATCGAGTCAAAAATGGCTGCTATTTTGTATATTGATGCAACACTGGGGTCTATATGGGAGTCGGAGCTCTGCTGTGGCTGTGGATGGTGCTTGTGAAATGGAAAAAAGTTTCTGTTAAGATTCAAACGCCGGACGGCGAAAAAGAGTATTAATAACTGCAGTGTGTATAAAGCCTTTAGAGTCTGATTTAAAATGGATTTTAAAGGCTTTGTTATTTATACAGATAAAACTAAATGAATCTATAAACTATAAATTTACGATTAATAATAGGATTCAATAAATAAAATTTATTTGAGTATTGATTTTTTTCATATTTATGCTATTCTAAATATAAATCGTAATGAATTCGACATAGTACTAATTACTGATAAGGCCCTTAAATAAAATTGAAGGAAGATATGTTAAGCTATGAATGAAAAATTTTCAATGATATTAAATAGCAAAAATATTAAACCGTCTTATCAAAGGATAAAAATACTTGAGTACCTTGCTTGCAATCCATGTCATCCTTGTGCTGATAAAATATTCAACGAAATGCAAAAAGAGATACCTACAATTTCTAAATCTACTGTTTACAGCACTTTGAAGACTTTTGTTGCCGCAGGGATTTTACGTGAAATAACAATAGAAGATTCTAAGGTCAGATATGAATACAATACAAAAGATCACGGCCATTTTAAATGTGAAGTCTGCGGAAATATTTACGATTTTAATATAAATATTGATAATGTTTATTCAGATGAACTCAAGGGATTCAAAATAAAACAAAAGGATGTTTTTTTCAGAGGCATTTGCAATAAATGTCTTGAAAAAAGCAAATAATTTAAGGGAGAAAGTGATTATGATAAAAATGCATTTCACAGTTTGTAATGTTGGATTTATGTTATTTTTACATGGAGTAAAAATTGTCCGACAAAGGGCATAATAAACACTGCCATGTAGAAAGTGATAAAAGAAAAGGCTGTGGAAAATGCCTTGACTTATATAATCTGTGAAAAGCAGAAGTTTGGGGCTTATAAGTTTTAGTATAAAGCCTGCCAAACTAAAAAATAACAAAATGAGGCGATATTATGGGAAAAAAGATTACAGATAAAGTAACTTGGGTTGGTAAAACAGACTGGGAGTTAAGAAAATTCCATGGTGATGAATATTCAACGCACAGGGGCTCTTCATATAACTCGTACCTCATTCGGGATAAAAAGAATGTTCTTATCGATACCGTCTGGATGCCATATGATAAAGAATTTATTTCAAAGTTGAAACAGGAAATCGACTTGAATAAGATTGATTATATCATAGCCAATCACGGGGAAGTCGATCACAGCGGGTCACTGCCTGCATTGATGAAAGAAATACCAGATACGCCGATATATTGCACTGCAAATGCGGTTAAATCGATTAAAGGCCAGTACCATGAGGATTGGAACTTTGTGACAGTGAAAACAGGTGATAAGCTTGAGATAGGAGAAAATACGCTCACATTTATCGAGGCTCCTATGCTTCATTGGCCGGATACAATGTTTACTTATATGGACAAAGATAAGATACTTTTCAGCAATGACGGTTTTGGACAGCATTTTGCTTCTGAGTCAATATTCAACGACATGGTAGATGCCGGTCAGCTTGAGGAGGAGGCTCTAAAGTATTATGCAAACATATTGTCTCCTTATAGCC
This sequence comes from uncultured Clostridiaceae bacterium, assembly GCA_937900065.1. Taxonomy (GTDB): domain Bacteria; phylum Bacillota; class Clostridia; order Clostridiales; family Oxobacteraceae; genus CALCDS01. Next base: position 1,829 of record CALCDS010000360.1, read on the forward strand.
CGATGGTTACTAAGAAAGTCAAGGAAATACTCGGCATGAATCTGCCGATTGATTTGATATGCCCGAGCCATGGAATCATCTGGAGGGACAACCCCATGCAGATAGTCCATAAATATTTGCAATGGGCTGATGCCTATAAGGAAAATCAGATAATCATCATTTATGATACAATGTGGAATGCAACGCGCAAGATGGCTGAAGCCATAGCCGAAGGTATCAGGATAGCCGATCCGGCGGTTACTGTGAAACTGTATAACTCTTCAAAAACCGATAAAACCGATATTATCACGGAAGTATTTCGTTCACGTGCAATAATCGTAGGTTCGCCAACTGTGAACAATGGCTATCTGTATTCAATTGCCGGTATTCTGGAATTGATACGCGGAGCAAGGTTGAAGAAGAAAGCAGCTGCAGCATTTGGAAGTTACGGCTGGAGCGGCGAAGCAGTAAAGCTCATCAACGAACAACTGATTAAAGCCGGCTTCACTCTTATTGACGACGGCTTTCGTGCCGAGTGGGTTCCTGATGAAAATACACTCTCGAAACTTCGTGAATATGGTAAAGCTTTTTATGCTAAACTTTCCAATATCAAATGAAACAGCTTTTTAAGAAAACCTATGATTAAAGTCAAAGCCGTTGCAATTTGATTAGTATTTTAAATATATGATTTTAAGGAGAGGAGGTGAGTGTGGTAAAATTGGTTCAAAGCAATATGCAAAGGCTGAAGGGCATAACATAAAATAGCTACATAGCGATTGATTGTAATCTTCATAGGCTTTTAAAGCCGAAGATATAAAATAAACTTACAAAATTTCATAATTTATACAGGGAGGTTAAGAATATGAATATTAAAGGAACAAAAACAGAAGCTAATTTGTTGACTGCTTTATCAGGCGAGAGCCAGGCTAGGAACAAATATACTTATTATGCGAGCAAGGCAAAGAAAGATGGTTATGAACAGATCGCAGCGCTGTTCTTGGAAACAGCAAACAATGAAAAAGAACATGCAAAGATATGGTTCAAAATTTTACATGACGGCATAGCGGATACCGCTTCAAATTTAAAGGATGCGGCTGCAGGTGAAAACTATGAATGGACCGATATGTATGCAGGATTCGCCAAGGAAGCCAAAGAAGAAGGCTTTAAAGAAATAGCGGCTCTTTTTGAGGGCGTTGCAGAAATAGAAAAACATCATGAAGAAAGATTCCGTAAATTATTAGCCAATGTAGAAAATGGATTGGTTTTCTCCAAGGATGGAGAAGCTATCTGGCAGTGCTCAAATTGTGGACATATTTATATAGGTAAAAAAGCTCCTGAAGTTTGCCCTGTTTGCGGTCATCCGCAGGCTTATTTTCAGGTGTTGGCAAAGAACTATTAAAAATATATAAAAAAGGGAGGCATCTAATATGAAAAAGTACGTATGTTCGGTTTGCGGTTATGTTTATGATGAATCAGCAGGAGATCCGGATAACGGCATTGCTCCGGGAACCAAATGGGAAAACTTACCTGATGATTGGGTATGTCCCGTATGCGGAGCAAGCAAAGATCAGTTCGAAGCTGAATAGATCAAATCTGTAATTTATTTGCATGGCAGATACCTCGCAGAAGACATAAATTAATCTATTATGATAAATTAAAGGCACTAGCAATTAATAAAAATCGCTAGTGTCTTTAATTTTATACATATATTTTTCTACTTAACGCAAAATTAATATTGATGTAATGTTCTCTTAAATTAATGATGGTAATCTTTATGTGTAAAAAGAAAATAAATATATTGATTTTAAAAATTAGGAGGAATTGAAATCATGAGAAAGAGTAAATTGTTCAAACTATTTACTTTGATAGTAAGCTTCACTTTAATACTATCAGTGCTCGCAGGATGTAGCGGCAACAATCAGGGAAATAAAGATACCCAGACACCGGATCAGGGGGATTCGAAGACAAAAGTAAGTGGCTCGATATTGGCATTAGGTTCATCAGCACTCCAGCCTTTGGCAGCAGAAGCTGCAAAACAGTTTAAAGAAAAATATCCTGATGCAGACGTACAAGTACAAGGCGGCGGGAGCGGCAACGGGTTAAAAGCAGCTGCAGATGGCACGGCTCAAATTGGAAACTCTGATATTTTTGCTGAAGAAAAAACCGGAATCGATGCAAAAGCTCTTGAAGATCATAAGGTATGTGTGGTTGGTTTTGCAACGGTTGTAAACCCGAAAGTTAAAGTCGATAGTCTAACAAAACAGCAGCTTGTAGATATATTCACTGGTAAGGTAACCAATTGGAAAGATGTTGGCGGAGACGATATGAAGATAGTTGTAGTTAATAGGCCGACTTCGTCAGGCACAAGGGCAACATTCAAGAAATACGCTCTTGACGGAAAAGAGGAAACAGTAGGAAATGCTTTGAAAGAGGATTCATCAGGTACAGTATTAAAAGCTGTCGCAGATACAGAAGGTGCTGTCAGCTATCTTGCTCTATCATACATCAATGATTCGTCTATAAAAGCTTTGAAATTGGACGGCGTGGAGCCTACTGCTGAAAACATTACCAGCGGCAAATATCCAATATGGTCTTATGAACACATGTACACAAAGGGAGCTGCAGAAGGAGTCGCAAAAGCATTCATCGATTATATGATGGGTGATGAAGTTGAACCTTTAGTTGAAAAGTTAGGATATATCCCAATAAA
>CALCDS010000361.1 GCA_937900065.1 uncultured Clostridiaceae bacterium
TGCAAATATTTTCCAGATGATGTGCTATAATCTCTTTATCAGTAATGGAGATTTTGAAATGCGTTCCATTATATGGGCACCTGGAACGTATGGAGTCAATGGTGCAACCGGCCTGATCTATTTATAGATCGGGTCTTATTTTTTAACTGACACTGTCAAGAATCCGTCGGCTTCAAATAGCCGGATGCCTATGGCATTATGGATTTGCTATATGCAGATTAAAAAAGGTGGAGTGGCAAATGGGCAGGATATTTAAATGGATTGGAAATGCAATAGTAGTTTTGCTCCTGATCATTATAACAGCGGCTTTTATTTCCATGGTAAGGGCGAGGGCCCATCCCGGGCAAATACCTTCCATATTCGGCTACAGGTTCATGTCGGTACTGACAGGGAGCATGAGGCCAAGGCTTAAGCCGGGCGATATGGCTGTAATAAAGTCGATTCCGCCTGAGAACATAAACTCAGGGGACATAATCACATTCAAGACAAATGAAAGCATATTGGTTACGCACAGGGTCACGGATGTGACTGGTGGCAAGGACGGATTGATGTTTCAAACAAAGGGAGACGCAAACAATGTAAATGATGAAAAACAGGTTTCAGAAGATAAAGTCGTAGGGGTCATGGCATTTTCCATACCATATGGAGGATATGCCGCAAGCTTTATAAAGAACAGACCCGGCGTCATATTTCTGATGCTGATACCTGCAATATTGCTTACAATAACAGAACTTAAAGCCGTATTATCCGAATCCAAAAAAAATGAAAATGATGCTAAGAAGGAAGCAAGCCTTAAAGATGATATCGGTAAAATATAGATTCTTAAATCCGATATTGATTTTCAGCAATCCAAATGGACAGGCAAGCGGATGTCCACAAATCAATAATACTGCTGTGACTAGCAAGACAAAAATATGTACGAGATTTTAAAATCCATGTTAAACAGGGGGGATGCGAATGAGAGTAAAAAAAGGGCTATCTCATGATAGATAACCCCAAATACCCTTAAAGCAAGTTTAGCACAAGAATAAAGACTGAGGAACAAGAATAATGAAATCGGAGGAAAATGAAATGAAAAGAACTAGGGTTATACTTGGGTTGCTGCTGGTGGCTGTATTGATGATGGGCATCACGTTCAGCACATATGCGTATTTTACGGATGAGGCTGCAAGCAAAAGCAATGTGTTTGATACTGCAACATTAAATATAGCTGGAACCGGCGAGAACCATGCTGTTGCCAACATGAAATTGGAGAATATATGGCCCGGACCGGAAGGCAGCAAGACTGGAACGATTGAAATAAAGAACATAGGAACAATGGACTTAAAATATAAAGTTTCATCTGAAATGATAAACGGAAGCGAAGATCTATACAGCAAATTATATGTTAAGATAACCAAACCTTCAGGCGCTGTAGCATATGAAGGCAGATTGGATGACCTTTCAAATTATCTTATGAACGGGAATTTACCCGTTGGGAAAGCTGAGAAATTGACATTTGAAATGACGCTTGACCGCGCAGCGGATGATGAACTGCAGGATAAAAAAATTTATGTGAGATTTGTATTTGATGCCACACAGTGGGACAATCCTGAGAGAAACTGGTCCAAAGAATATGCATTTATCGCACCCGGCAAAGTCGTCAGAGAAGGCGAAGGAAATTATGACGTATTTGAGAAACGTGCTCTATTTGAAAACGGCGATTCAAACGTAAATAAGGATGGCTACGGTATTCTTGTTTATATTGATAAACCTTTCAAAGACAATGATTTTAAAGCATTTGAGATAAGCATATATGATAGATATGACCGCCTGCTCAAAAAAATGATAGGCACTTCAAAGCTTCTCAACGAATTATCGACTCCGGCCTGCTATGCTTCATTTACAAAGGATGACAGTTATTTTTACGGCGATGATTACTGGATGATGGGAAGCTGGCAATTAGACAATCCTCCTACACCGTCATATGCGATTGTGAGGGCGACACTTCCAAACGGAGACATCCACGAATTAAAGACTGGCTATACGGGTACAAATGATTAGCACGGTAAGGGGCAGCAAGCCTTGCACAACAATGACCTGCAGCATATATATGCTGCAGGTTATTGCTATAGGAATGTTTACCATAGAGCGTTTTTGGCAAACATTATAACAAATATCGAGTGATTTTATGAAATCAATTTTGCGGTTCAATAGATTCAAATGAGGAGGTGGAATGCTTGAAATTTAAAAAAATATCGATCTTGAGCATTATGGTAAAGATGAATATAGCCCTTGCTGTTGGACTTTTTATATGCTCGATAGCGCTTTTAGGCGTGGATACGGTATCGTTTTTCACATCCGGGACATCTGGAAATGTTGAGATGAGTACGGCACCGGTTGATGAAATAATCAAGACCATGGAAATAAGCAAACAAAATCCAAACGGCATAAAGCTTGTAAAGGCAGACAGCTTCCCGTCAAATCCCGTGATATTTTTTTCAATAGAAGGGGATGCCGCAAAGTATGTATCAAACATAAATCCTGTAAGGCTGGATAAGAGTGAAGCTGTTGTTCCTATAGATTTAAACATAAGCCTTCCCAATTGCATCAACAATATTTTAGATCACAGCTCAAACAAAAATGATGATCCGATAAAAGGCAAGATCCGCATAAAGTTTTTAAATGAATATATAAACGAGCCCGTGGAATTTGAGTTTACGCGGGAATATTTGTTAGAGCAATATTTCAAGGGTTTAAAGGAAGACGACAAAAATAAGAAAATCTTTGCCGCAATGGATAAAGAGCAAAAGAAAGAAACCACGTCCTATCTTGCAGGCATAATAGAATATGCTGCTATATTTGGTACATGGAATGATGAAAAATCCCCAAAAGATGAAGGGCTCAAAGATGAAAGATCAGTTGACGCTGCATATGAGAAGCTGCATATGACTGAGGAGCAAACATCGATAGTTGACATACTAGTACCGAATCTAAAAGCCCATCTTGACCGGTTATACGGCATAATAGATGATCTTATGGATGAAATCAGCGCAAAGGATGAAAAAATAGATGGACTTAATAAAAAGGTTGAAGAACTTGAAGATGAAAATTCAAACCTGAAAACAATTGTAACACCTCCTGTTGATGAAGGGGAAATACCCGTTAAGGGAGACAATAACCAAGACGCGGAAGAATCATCTAAAGAAGGTGAACAAAATAAAGAAAATGAAAAGACGCCAAGTGATGGCCTTGAAGACGACAATGCGCCCTTAAAGGAGGATGAGACCATTAAAGATGATAAAGAGGGCCAGGACAGTGAATCCTCAAACAGCAGTAAAACTGCTGGAGAATCTTTAGATGACAGCGGGAATGTTGATAAAGCTTCATCACCTGCGGAATCATCGGAAAATCCGGTTCAGAGCGTATTGCCGTAAACATATTTTTAAAAATGGCGGTAAAGGTGGTGAGCAATTGAGCAAAATCAAATCGGCATGGCTGTTTATGATAATGTGCATAATGGTTGTTACATACATCGATTCTAAACCTGCTCTTGCATCGGAATTTTTAACAGAATCGGAAGGCAAACAAGTTTATTTTCTAAACGAAGATAGTGTGGCCTCGGGGCCGATATTTTTAGAAGGGGATTGCCCGGGGGGATGGACGCCCGGATGCAGCATAAAGAAGGCATTTTACATCAATAATCCCACTGATGAGGAATTTTACATAAAAGAAATAAAGCTGGATTTAAGCCTTATGGATATAGAAGGAAAGCAAGCGTATAAAAACGGCGATGATGTATATGAGGATTTTGTAAGATATGTGGGAGCAAGGATTGAAAATACGCCTGCAGGCGATTTATACAGCGATAACCTCAAGCTTTTGTCCGATGGGATCACTGTGGATAAGATATATATCATCGATCCCGGCGAGAGCCGCAAATTTTATTTTACCATGTGGATGGATGAGGATGCTGAAAACAGCATTCAAGGACTCAAGTGCGATTTTGATATTAAATTTTTGTGCAGTTCTGCTGAAGAATCTGAAAAATACAACCGGCACAAAAAAAAGCATGAAACCGGAGAAAGAGCAGCCAAATTAGTTTCAATAAAGCCTCCTGAAAAACCTTCCGAAGATTTTACACCTGATTTGAGTGGGGATTACATATCACCTCAGACAGGCGCTCCGGTACCAGATGGTAAATCCGGCATGGCAGGGCTTCTCCCTGAAACGGGATCGATTGCAGACATGGATAGCGTCGTTGCTGCCGGAGTTCTCATAGCAGGCATTGGTTCCATCCTTGTATTTAAAAAACATAAATAATATTTAGCAATGTTTAAATTGTACTGTTGCAAAGGTGCTGCACAATGAGTTATTTGCTTATTGTGCAGCACCTTTTTTATCCGGCCTGTGACCGCAGTGCATCAATATACAAAATGGCAGCCATTTTTGACTAAATATGCAAACAACTTTTATCTGGAGGCCGCTCTCACAGCCAATATCATACATTTATGGAAATGTTTCACGTGAAACA
>CALCDS010000362.1 GCA_937900065.1 uncultured Clostridiaceae bacterium
GTGGTTGAAGAGGTTGAAAGTAAAATACAGATTAAAAAACTCTATAAGAAGATGTCATCGGTATTGAAAGGAAGAGAAAAGATGATACTGGAGCTTAGGTATGGACTTATAAGCGGTAAAAGCAAAACACAGCGTGAGATCGCTCAGATGCTCGGAATATCAAGATCATATGTGTCTAGGATAGAAAAAAGGGCATTGAAAAAACTTGGAAAGGAACTAAATCCCGAAGGCTCTAAATAATCTTAGGCAAATACTAAATATATTTAGTATAATCCCCTCATTAAAACCGCCGTGTTTTTTATTGCACGGTGGTTTTAATATTTTAAGGATGGGTATGATTATTATAGGGCCTACGGATAGCTTTGCGGAAATTGTATTTAGATGCATCGGCTGCAAAAAAAAGAGGAATTATGAAAAGTATGTAGTATATAATTTCACGAAGGGGTAACATGAAATGGTGAAGAGATTATTAAAGTTGAATCTCGAAAAATTGCTTCTTGACAATGACAAGATACCATACTCGAAGTTTAAGCTATTGCTTTCTGAACAGAAAAGCACTGGCAAGAATTTGATACGGCTTATACTTGAAAAGAATTTGATGTCCTATGAGGAGATTAGCAGTATAATAGAATCCTATTTTGGTATAAAGCATGTCGACATTAAAAATATTAAAAGTTTGGATAAGAGTTTAGCGAAATATGTTCCCGAGATATGGGCCAAAAAATACGGCTCCGTGCCCATACGAATTGATGGAAGCAGTATTACGCTTGCAATGTCAGATCCCTTGAATACTGCCGCAATAAACGAGATAAAGTTTACATCAGGTTATGATATAGTGCCGGTTATGGCACCTTATCAAGATATCGAATATTTGATATGCAAAATCTATAACAGTACGGCTAAAATTGAAATATCTGAAAGCTCTTTTAAAAACATGAGTTTTGCAGGTGACAATCCAGAACTTGAAGCTGTGACAAATGCTCCGGCTGTTGGATTGGTTAATTCGATCATATTGCAGGCTGTAAAAAGTGGAGCGAGCGATATACATATAGAACCATTTGAAAGCTATATAAGAGTGAGATTAAGGATCGACGGACTGCTTCAGGAAATAATGAGGTTGTCCAAGGAGTCCCATCCTGAAGTAATATCGAGAATAAAGATAATAGCAAACCTCGATATTGCTGAGAAGCGAATGCCAAAGGATGGCCGCGTCGTTATAAATGTAGACGGTAAGCCTGTAGATTTGAGACTCTCAATTGTTCCGACTATTTTTGGCGAAAAAGTGGTGATCAGGCTTTTAAACAGAGCGGATTTTCTAAAATCCAAATCTGAACTCGGCTTTGACAGCAAGGATTTAAAAAAAATTGAATCCATGATAAGGCTTCCCCATGGTGTAATATTGATAACCGGCCCTACGGGAAGCGGCAAGAGCACGACATTATATGCTTTTTTAAATGAGCTTAACACTCTTGAGAAAAATATAATAACAATAGAAGACCCAGTGGAATATACAATGCAAGGCATAAATCAGATAAATGTAAATACAAAAATAGGACTGACATTTGCCGAAGGCCTGCGCTGCATATTAAGACAGGATCCCGATGTAATCATGATAGGCGAGATAAGGGATAAAGAGACCGCTAGGATTGCAATAAGTGCTGCAATAACCGGACATCTTGTGCTTTCGACTCTTCACACGAATGATGCTCCAAGTTCGCCAGACAGGCTTATCGATATGGGGATACAGCCGTTTCTTGTATCTTCAAGTCTCATTGGAGTGATTGCCCAAAGGCTTGTAAGAAAAATATGCAGTTTTTGTAAGTATCAATACGAGGCAAATGAGTATGAAAAAAAGCTGCTTGGTTTAAATAGCAGCAGCATCATAAAGCTGTATAGGGGCAGAGGATGTGAAAAGTGTAATTATACAGGATACAGGTCACAGATTGCAGTATATGAAATAATGGAATTTACGCAAGAGCATAAAAGATCAATAATACAAAATGGCTGCGGATGTGAGATAAAGGACATCTCTCTTAAAAATGGAATGAAAACGCTCATGGAAAGCTGTACTGATCTTGTGATTAACGGAGTAACAACTGTTGATGAGCTGATACGAAAAACTCTTATGTCCTAATGTAAGTATAGAAATTTAGAAAGATTAGGATATCAAAAATAAAAATGATTTTTTGAAAGGACAAAGATTTATGGGGGGAAAATTTTATGGAATTTGTTGATTTGCTACACGAAACAATTAGGTGCAAAGCATCTGATTTGCATATAACGGTTGGATTGCCTCCGATCGTAAGGATAAACGGGAGCCTTGTGCCTCTTTGTGATGAAAAGTTGACGCCGAAGGATACTGAAAGGTTTGTAAACCAAGTGCTTAACCAGGAACAATTAAAAAAATACAAAGGTTTAGGTGAAATAGATCTTTCTTATTCATTGCCTAAACTAGGAAGGTTTAGGGCAAATGTATACAGGCAGCGCGGCTCAGACGCAATGGCACTAAGAGTTATAGGGCTTAAGATACCAACGTTGAAAGAGCTGAATTTTCCTGAAATGCTGACCGAGCTTACCAGAAAAACAAGGGGGCTCGTATTGGTTACCGGTCCTGCAGGATCAGGCAAATCCACAACTCTTGCAGCCATGATAAATCAAATAAACATGGAAAGGAATTGCCACATTATAACAATTGAGGATCCTATCGAATTCTTGCACAAGCACGGTAAAAGCATGATAAATCAAAGAGAAATAGGACATGACTCAAAAAGTTATGAAAATGCCCTAAAGGCTGCATTAAGGGAAGATCCGGACGTGATTTTGATAGGCGAGATGAGGGATCTAAAGACTATATCAATAGCTATAACTGCTGCCGAGACCGGCCATCTTGTGCTGTCGACACTTCACACTATAGGCGCATCCAAGACAATAGACAGGATTGTCGATGTGTTCCCTCCCTCTCAACAACAGCAGATAAAAGTACAGCTTTCGGCAGTTATTGAAGGCATAATATCACAGCAGCTTATTGAGAAGAAGGATAAATCCGGCAGGATAGCCGCACTTGAGATATTGATCGCAACGCCTGCGATACGCAATCTTATAAGAGAAGGCAAAACCCATCAAATCGATTCATCGGTACAGACAGGTTCAAAGTATGGTATGAAATCAATGGATATGTCACTGATCGAACTTTATAAAAACGGGTTTATAAGCGCTGAATCGCTTATGACCTATTGCGTTGATAAGGAAATAGTCTCAAGAATGGCAAGCATTTAGAATGAAGTATTATTTTGGGAGTATATGTAGTAAATATATAGATTTATTATATGCTATTATGATCTCTAATTACATAATTTGTTATTAATGCTATTGTAAGTGGTATAATTTGAAAGATAGGCTTTGAGGAGGAGATATGTTATTATTTGATGTATTCGTGCTTGGCTTGATTGTCGGAAGTTTTCTAAATGTATGCATATACAGGATCCCAAAGGGTGATTCGATCGTATATCCTCACTCGCACTGCACAAGCTGCAAAAGCAAAATAAAGTGGTATGATATGATACCAGTCATAAGCTACATAATATTAAGAGGCAGGTGCAGAAACTGTGGCGGCAGGATATCGATCCGTTATCCGATAATTGAATTAGCGACCGGAGTCGTATTTGCAGCATTGTTTTTGAAATACGGTCTTACACTGGAGTTTGTCAAGTTTGCAGTGTTAGCATCATTCGTTATAGTGATAGGAATGATCGACTATTATACCACAGATGTTTATACCGTAACTATTCTTCCTGGAATAGCAGCCGGTATATTTTTCATAATTGCAGGCTATTTTAAGGGTGGCGATTTGCTTACATTTATATATGGAGCTTTGATCTCATATGGTTTGATTGCGGCAATCATCCTTATGACCAAGGGAATGGGCTGGGGAGATGCAGAGATATGTCTTATGTGTTCTTTATTTTTAGGGCTTAAGCTTTCAATCGTGATGCTTTTTATCGCGTTTGTATCAGGAGGGATTTTAGGTACACTCCTTGTACTTTTTAAGAAGTCTTCCTTAAAAAGTGCGATATCTTTCGGGCCATTCATAAGTGGTGCTGCTATATTTGCATCGGTTTTTGGAAGAAATTTTATGGACTGGTACATTGCAAGTCTTTTTTGAAATATCCTTGCTATAAAGTGCAAACTAGATGCTGATGCTCAAAAATAAGCATAAAATTTTAATAAAAATAACTTGTACCTGTATAATATCAATGCACATGGTGATAATTCAAATACAAGTTTCAAAAGGTGCAGGTGATATATATGCCAAGGTATGCTTATAAAGCTTTAAATCAATCCGGAAAAATAATAAAGGGTGCTGCAGAATATCCTGACAGTTCATATCTTATAAGCTATCTTACAAAGAACAAGCTGTATCCTATAGAAATTGCCGATGTTTCCTCTCTGCTTTATAAAAATATAGGGTTGAAATCCGTTAATGCATATGACCTAACAGTTTTCTGCAGTCAGTTTGAGGAACTTTTAAAATGCGGATTGAGCATAGCTGACAGCCTTAATATCATGAAAAAGCAATTTAAGAATAAGAAGTTTAAAAAAGCCATAGAGAGTATATCCATTGAAGTTGAAAAAGGCAAGTCATTATCTTGTGCAATGAAAAGCAGCAAGGAATATCCTGTATTTCTTGTGAGCATGATAGAAACAGGTGAAGCCGCAGGCCGTCTCGATGAAGTTATGTCTATCATGGCGCAATATTACAAAAAAAATAATGAGCTCAAGCAAAAAATGATTTCATCTTTGATATATCCTGCCATTGTGCTTATTATATCCATATCTGTTCTAATATTTTACATTTCAAACGTTTTGCCCTTATTTATAAATATATTTGAGAGTTTCGATGCAGAGCTTCCGGCTGCGGCCAAGCTGCTTATCTCAATGGAAATTTATTTTAAAAGATACTGGTATGTTGCACCTCTTGTTTTTACGGCTTTATATTATGCTTTAAGAAAATATTGTTCAGGCGAAAGAGGGAAGTATTATGCGGCAATTTTTTTGCTTAAAATACCAGTTTTCGGATCGCTATACAGCAAAATCATAGCCTCTACATTTGCTTGCAACCTATCATTGCTTTTAAAAAGTGGCATGCCGATAACGAAAGCCATGTGCACGCTTCAGGACACTTTTAAAAATGCATTGCTCAAAAAAACTGTAAAAGAGTGTGAGGATGAATTAAGACAAGGTGGAAGATTATCTAATCCTATAAAACGCTCCGGATTATTTCCTGAAATGATGGTTGAAATGATTTGTATAGGGGAAGAGACCGGAAATATGGACGAAATGCTTTACAAGGTATCGGAATATTATTATAAGCAGCTTAATGTTGATATGGGAAGGCTGGTTGGCATCATTGGTCCTATTATTACCATAATACTTGGAATTTTTATATGTTTCATACTGGTTTCGATGATAATGCCTGTTTTAAATATGCATGGCATCTATTGATGTTATGATGATAATTTGAACTTTTGGAGGCAGTATATGTCAAATCATTCAAAGCTTTTAGGATTCACGATAATAGAGCTCGTAATAGTGTTGGCAATAATTGGAGTATTAGCCGCAGTATCACTTCCGAGGTTCGATGGATTAACAGATGAGGCCAAGAAAGCTGCTGATAAGACCTCTGCGTCGACAATAGCAAAAGCATTTGAGATATATACCATACTGTATGATAGCTCTCCCTCTCCAAAGGACCTGTGCGATTCGAAGTTGATAAACAGCGAGATACTAAAGCCCAAATATGATAATAAAAAAACTAACAACGGATATCATGCTGCAGTCGAAAATGGCTCTGTATCCGTATATTATTCAAAAAAGTATATAAGCGGTGATTCAACAGGGTGGGGAAATTCAAACGGAGTGAGGATTTTCCCTGAACAGTGAATATATGAAGGTTGTGATGAAGATTAAAAAAGGATTTATATTTGTTGAAACCGCAATATCGATCGCAATAGCGTCGATATTGCTTTTTTTCTCATCATTTAATCTAAAAAATGCTATTGACTTAAAAAGTGATATTCTGCTTGATTTAAGTGCTTCTGAACTTTTAAGCGATATAAGGCTTGCTCAAATGAAGGCCATGGAAGAGGGCCGCATATACCATATATATCTAGACAGTCAGAAAAACTGCTACAGGATATATTATTTTGATAATGTTGATACAAAAACATACAAGTACAAAAAATTGGCTGATTCAATACAATATGATAAAATTCATTCTACATATGAAGGCAACAAGATTTCATTCAACAGCCGTGGGAAGCCGCTGCCCTATCCATGTACAATTTCGCTTAAAAACGATTTGGGTCACTATAGGAAGATCACTATATCTGTTGGTACCGACTATGTAAGGGTGAATGATTCATCGTAGGTGAATTATATGGTTAAGAAAGGATTTTTATTGATCGAAATAGTTTTGGCGCTCACCGTGTTTTGCATAATTGCAATCCCTGTGTCCTCTCTTTTATTTAAAAGCAGGCAATATGGAAATTATGAGTCCGAAATTTCATGCTGCAGTTTTACAGGATCGGGTATTATGGAATATTTGAAAAGGATCGATATTGAAAGCATCAAAGGTATAATCTCAAAGCATGACAACCCTTTGTCCCTATATTATGAATTGGACGAGGGTGAGCAATTTGATATACAAAAATATTTTTCGCATTCAAAGGTAAATTATGATGAAACAATTGATGAAATACTGATAAACCATGGGGATACTCTTGAAAGAGGCAATTGTATAATCAGGGTCATATTATCAGACGATACTGCAAGAAATACTATTTTGCTGTCAGTCAGCGTATGGGGCACTGCACTTGATGATAAACTCAAAGCACATTTTGTAACATTAAGGAGTTACTGAGGATATGAATATAAAGAAGAGAGGATATTCAATAATTGAGATAGTGATCTACACCGCACTGTATGGAATCATACTCGCCAGTGTATTTAACTTTAATGCCATTTTCATAAAGAATTACAATATCGGAATCGATAAGATGAACTCATACGATGAGATGAGATTTGCACTGTCACACATGGTTCGAGAACTAAGGATGGCTGATTCCATCGATATACCAGATAATGAGTCAAATGCCTTATATATAACAATAACACAAAAAGATGATGATGGAGATTTTGAAACCAAAAATGTAAAGTATTTCGTTGATACAATACGAAACCGTATGTATCGGAGGGTTAACGGTACCTCGAACCTTCTTTCTGAAAATATAGCCGGTATAGATTTTAGCTGGGTTGATTATGATGAACTCCTCAAAATAGATATGATGTCCACATCTTCGAGGTATTCGCTTTCAACCCTTGTTTATACGAGAATATGCGGCAGATAGGAGGAGAGATGTGTGAAAAAAGGTTCTGCTCTTATAATCGTACTCAGCTCAATGACACTCATCCTTATGCTAGCATTGCCCATGGCAGGGCTTTCATACACCAATACCGCTATTTCAAAGTCGTCTGCAAACCTTGAAGGTGCATACTATATAGCTGAAGCAGGCATTGAAAGGTCGATATCGAATATAAAAAAAGAGATCATACCATATTTGAAAGATTCACATTTGAATTATGAAGGCGATTATATGCTCAGATATGCTCTTAATGATTGTATCAGATATTTTTTCTCAGATTTTCCTCCTTCATTGAAATATTATAACCGTTATAACCGTGATGATGGACTACAGCATGGGGACGGAGTTGATACTAAAGCCTTTTCAAAGCTCTTAAGTTCTCCATCGTACTATGAAATATCGAATGTAGACATAGAAAGCACAGACTTAATGCCAAATGAAAAAGGTATATATGAATATGAAGTCTTGCTTAAAATAACATCTACAGGACATTTTAAGAATGCTACTGAAAAGATTGAAGCTTTGCTTGATATAGGAATAAATCTTAAGGTCACAGATATGGATCCAGATAATGCTGAAAAATATCCTATATTAAATGATGGATTGGAAAATTCAAATCCCATTGGATTTCTGGGTTTAAATATAAGGGCTATAGAATGGCAAAGTTGAAGGAGGATGAATTGTGAAAACATTATTCAAGTATAAACCGCCAATAAAACGATTTGATGCAATCATTTTATTCCTGTTCATGCTTTTCACAGTATATATATCTACAACATATCTGGTACACTCCTATAAAATCAGGCTTGAAAAGTTAGAAACACGGCTTGAGGGCATGTCAAGCATAATAAGTTTGATGGATGGCTTAAAGGTGAGGGAAGAGTATCTTAAAGAGAAGTTGTACTCTATAAATGAAGTATCAAAATCTCAGATAGAATGGTACCCTATCGTGGAATCCATAATCACCTGTATCCCTGATGATATAATATTAAACAGCTTGAATGCAAGCCAGGATGATATAATCGTAAAATGCACGGCAAAGAATATGACATCAATAATTGATTGCACATCAAAATTTGAGTCATGCCCGCATGTGGAATCGATAAGCAATATTGAAATATGCCCAAATTCTAAAGATGAAACTTTTGAATTTACACTATACCTTAAGCCATATGGCTATGATAAAAGAGGTACATAAAATGATTGCATTGACTGAACACGAAAAAAAAGTATTGTCCATACTCACGATGGCTGCCGTTATATTTGTTTACTATAAATTTTTAGAACAGCCGTGCATAAGCAACTTGAAAGCTTTGAGCGTGAAAATAGAAGAGGGATCTTTAAAATTGAAAGGCCTTGAAAATTATGAAGAGGATATGGAGGCAATAGACAAGAGAATACTGCTTTTAAAAGAAGATAGTGACATAGTCCCTGACAGCTTAAACCTTGGCAGTGTCCTAAGCAGCTTAAAAAGCATGATAAACCAATCAGGCTGCGTCATAGGCAATATTGTAATAAAGAATGGTTATGATGAAACGTTTGAAAATGGAACATCTGATATTGCACTGATTAAAACCGCAACTATAACATGCTCACTTTATGGAGATTACATGGACATTGGCAGAATGGTAAAATCAATTGAAAACAGCGGCATCAAAATGGCGATTGAAAGCATTGAATTAAATATGAGGAATGAAACAAAAGATTATTTTGCTGTTTTAGAGATAAACTGCTATTATATTGATTGTGAAGATAAAATTACTAAATGAGCTGTTAAAATAAAAAATATGCGAAATCGTAACTTAAGACCTATATATTTGATGTCTTACCTGCTAAAATAATTGTGATGGGGCTTTACAAATGAAAAATATCGTATTGATCGGTTTTATGGCAGTAGGAAAGACTACGGTTGGAAGAATGTTAAGCGATAAATTGAATTTCAAATTCATAGATACTGATGAAGTCATAGAAAATAAATGCAATAAAACCATTCAAAATATTTTTGCAGAGTTTGGAGAGGGATATTTTCGAAAAATAGAATCCGATGTTGTAAAGATTGCTTCAAGCTGCACAGATACGGTGATTTCCTGCGGAGGCGGCACTCCTAAGGATCCGGATAATGTTCGCAGTTTAGAGAAAAACGGTATGATCATATGCCTTAAAGCAGATGCTGATGCTATATGTAAAAGAGCCGATATTTCAAGCGGTATAAGACCTATCCTATATAATAAATCAAAAAACGAGATAGAAGATCTGATGCTTAAGAGGCAAAAATATTATGATGTCGCACAGTATTTTGTGGATACCTCTGACCTGACTCCAGAGGAAGTTGCAGATATGATAATAGAGTATTATAGAAAAGAAACCGACTTTTATGTGCCATAAACGTTATATTTGATTTTTAAGATAAAGTTTATTAAAAATTCATTGATAACGGCATGAGTATTCTGATAGGATAACTAATCTATAATGAATACTCCAGCTCAGTAAAGTTCTTTGAATTTTAGGCTATATTAAAGTATGATATTGATTTTTGAGCAATCCAGGTGAGCGATGTGAGCGGGATGCTCAAAATCAATATCTTTGTTAAAAAACCAAATTTTAATATAAATTATATCGTTTACACTCAGGAGGTGTTTTGATGAGCAACTTAAGATTAAAAAAATTTAGAGATTGTTTAAAAAACAAGGGATTGGATGGCGCTTTAGTTTATAGTGATACCAACAGGAATTATTTGAGCAGGTTTAAAGGAGACGAAAGCTATATAATCGTTACACAAAATAATGCCATATTCATAACTGATTCAAGATATGTCGAGCAAGCCAAAGGTGAGGTAGATGAATTTGAAGTCAGAGAATATGATAAGAATATTGTTGATTATATTAAAGAGACTGTAAATTCTCTAAATATAAAAACTTTAGGCTTTGAAGAAGACTTTGTGACATATAAGGTGTATAGTGAACTTAAGAAAGCTTTGGAGGGCGTAACGCTTTCAGGTATTGGCGGTACCATTGAAAAATTAAGGCAGATAAAGGAAGATTCCGAAATCAAATATATAGAGAAAGCCGCAGAAATAGCTGATAAAGCTTTTATACATATGCTTGAATTCATAAAGCCGGGCATGACCGAAAAGAAGATAGGGCTTGAGCTTGAGTTCTTCATGCGCTTAAATGGAGCACAAAAACTTTCATTTAATTCGATAGTGGCATCTGGAAAGAGATCATGTCTCCCTCACGGCACGGCAACTTCAAAAAGAGTTGAGAATGGTGATTTCTTGACACTCGATTATGGATGCGTATATAATGGTTATTGCTCTGATATGACGAGAACTATAGTTATCGGAGAAGCTTCCGAAAAGCAAAAGGAAATATACAGTATAGTTCTTGAAGCCAATAAAACCGGATTAAAAGCAATAAAACCTGGAATTGCAGGGTATGAAGCCGATAAGGCCGCAAGGGACGTGATTGAAAAGCACGGATATGGACAATATTTCGGACACAGTCTGGGACATGGTGTTGGAATGGATATTCATGAGCTTCCTAGACTTTCAAAAAAAGGTTTTGAGATTTTACGCCCGGGAATGGTTGTTACCGATGAGCCTGGTATATACATACCTGATTTTGGCGGAGTCAGGATTGAAGATCTGGTCCTTGTAACCGATGACGGCTTGAAAGTATTATCCAAATCAAATAAAGAATTGATTCAATTATAGAAAAACCATTATGGGTTTATGTTCAAACGGATATATCTTTTAAGAGCGTTAATAATTAAACTGGATAATGGAGAAAATATTATTGTTGTTTGACTTTAATTTTTTATTATATATTGAATGAATATATTAGTTTTATTTATGGAGGGATTTATATAAATGATATCAGCAGGAGAGTTTAGAAAAGGCACTACTTTTGAAATGGATGGACAAGTGTTCAATATTGTGGACTTCCAGCATGTAAAGCCTGGAAAGGGTGCCGCTTTCGTAAGAACAAAAGTAAAGAATGTGATAACAGGTGCAGTGCTCGAAAAAACATTCAATCCAACTGAAAAATTCCCTGAAGCTGTTATAGAAAGAAAAGAGATGCAGTATCTTTATAATGATGGAAGCCTCTATTATTTTATGGACACAGATACATATGAGCAGATTCCATTAAATAAAGACATAGTAGAGGATGCCGTTAAATTCCTGAAAGAAAATGATTTGGCCACAATAAGGTTTTATAAAGGAGAGGCGTTTTCTGTAGAACCGCCAAACTTTGTAGAGCTTGAGGTTACCCATACGGAACCGGGAGTAAGGGGCGATACTGCGACAAATACCTTAAAGCCCGCAACTCTTGAGACAGGTGCCAGTATAATGGTTCCTCTGTTTATAAATACAGGCGATAAGATAAGAGTAGACACCAGGTCAGGTGAATACATGGAAAGAGCATAGCAGTGCTAAAATATAAAATCTAAGGAGGTGCTTTATGAATACAATAAGAGAAAAAGTGTCCTATGTTCGAGGTTTAGCAGACGGTTTGGAAATTAAAGACGACACAAAGGAAGGTAAAGTTATCATATCGATTTTAGAAGTGCTGGATGATATTGCAGATGCTATTGAAACTCTGGATTCTTCCCAATCCGAACTTGACGAATATGTTGACGCAATCGATGAAGATTTGGCTGATGTTGAAGATGAAGTGTTTGGAGAAGATGAATGCGATGAGGATGACGGTTTTATAGAGATTGAATGCCCGAACTGCCATGAAACCGTATACCTTGACGAAGACCTTTTCGATGATGAAGATGAAGAAATAGTTTGCCCTAACTGTCATGAGTCAATCCATTTTGATAGCGACCGTTTAAAGGAACGCTTTGATGATGATGATAAAGGCAAACAAAACTCTGATGTAAAAAATGACTGAAACTGATAAAACCCTATATGGGTTTTTCTTTTTGTGAAGCGAAATATCAAGATAAACTGCATTATAAAAGGGATACATTGTCTTTTAAGAGATTATAAAAAAAGACCATGTATCCTTTTTTTATAAATTTAGGTTCTATCAAAGTATAGCGAGGCGATAGATGTTCCAAACTTGTGGCGGCAGGTACCGTATATCTGTATCATTTTCAAGCGGCAAGTTATCTTTCGCCTCGCCAAAGTTTGAAAGTAAGAAAGGGCGAGCGGGATGCTCAAAAAATCAGCATCTTTGTTAAACAGAGCCTAAATTTAAAATCATTGTTTTAGACTGTAAAATTTAGTCTTACGTTTTGTTTTTCATATCAAGCATATTATCAGACCAATATAAATATTAATTATATAAAGAAAGGGGGACATGTTCTAGTGGAATCATATGATAAACCAGGCCGTATAAGAAATATACTTGAAAATGAAATACTGCCCGGAGTATCTCCAAAGGTCAGCTCTATAATATCCAGATTGAATGACAATTATATTGCGAATCTCGAAGAGATAAGAATGAGGCTTGGTAAACCTCTTATGATAAATTGTTGCAAAGCGGACTATATGGTGACATCTTTTGGAACAATAGCAAACAGCATTGACGCGGCGTATAACGTTTCAAGAGATGATTGTGAAATGACGATGCAGCTATTAAGCAATTATTCGATTTATGCTATCGAAGATGAACTCAAAAATGGTTATATAACTTTAAAGGGAGGCCACCGGGTAGGCATCGTTGGAAAAGGAATACTTGAATCAGGCAAATTGAAGGCTTTAAAGAACATATCTGGATTTAATATAAGACTTTCAAGGCAGATAATAGGAGCTGCCGACAACCTAATCAAGTTTTTATTAAAGAGAGGAAGCATATATAATACGCTGATTATATCACCCCCTCAGTGCGGTAAAACTACACTTCTAAGAGATATAGTAAGGCAGTTGAGCTGCGGAGTCCCTTCATTTAATTTTAAAGGGCTCAAGGTAGGGCTTGTGGATGAAAGATCAGAAGTGGCAGGTTCATTCATGGGTATGCCTCAAAATGATGTGGGTTTCAGGACAGATGTGCTAGATGCATGTCCTAAATCATTGGGAATAACAATGCTTATAAGATCAATGTCTCCTCAGGTCGTAGCAACTGATGAGATAGGAAGCAAATATGACGCTGAAGCAATATATGAAGCATTGAACTGCGGCGTGAGGATTATAACTACGATTCATGGTGATGGGCTTGAAGATATATTAAGCAGGCCTTACATAGGAGATCTGGTAAGAAACAGGGTATTTGAAAGGTTGATAATATTGAGTTCCTCTAATGGGCCAGGTACGGTAGAGGAGATAATCGATGGAACAAATCTCAATGTTTTGGTTAAAAAGCCTTTCAGATAAAGGAGGATATCATGATTAAAATAATAGGATGCATTGTAATACTGATTGCAAGTTCAGGTTTTGGATACATCGCAGGTTCAAGGTTTAAATATAGAGTAAAAGAGATCAGGCTTTTGATGGTATCGCTTCAGATGCTGGAGACAGAAATGACATATACAAGCACCCCTCTTCCGCAAGCGTTTGAATCCGTCTATCTGAAAAGTTCGACTCCCATAAGCTATATTTTTAAAAAAGTCAGCCAGTCTCTAAAAAACCATAACTTCTCAACGGTTGGTGAAGCATTTGAAAAAGCTCTTTTGGATTGCAAAGACATTATGGCGCTCTCAACAGAGGATATCGATATATTGAAATCTTTCGGCCATACTCTGGGAAGTTCAGACATAGATGGGCAGATAAAGAGCTTTAAAATGGTATTGAAGCAGCTTGAAACCCAAGAGGCAAAAGCAGAGGAAGACAGAAGCAAAAATGAAAAGATGTATAAAAACCTGGGATTCCTAACCGGAATCGCAGTATCAGTATTACTTTTATGAGGAGGATATCATGGGTTTTGATGTAAATATGATATTTAAAATAGCGGCTATAGGCATACTGGTTTCAGTTTTAAACCAAGTATTAATAAGGTCAGGCAGGGAAGAACAGGCTATGATGACAACGCTTGCAGGTATTGTGGTAGTCCTCTTTATGGTAATAACTATGATAAGCAGGCTGTTCAACACTGTGAAAACAATGTTTCAGCTTTACTAAACAGGGATGTGATGATATGGAGATATTTCAGATTGTAGCATTTGCTCTAGTAGCTGTAGTGCTTTCGGTGATACTTAGAAAGGACAGGCCTGAAATTGCAATACAGATAAGCATTGTTGTTGGAATCGCAATATTTCTTCTGCTGATTTTTAAAATTTCAGCAGTACTCTCATTGCTTAGAGAGATAGCATCAAAGATCAACATAGATTCTGTTTACCTTATACCTATTTTAAAGATAGCAGGGATTGCATATATCACGACTTTTGGCGCCGAAGTCTGCAGGGATGCCGGAGAAGGCGCAATCGCATCCAAGGTGGAGTTTGCAGGCAAAATACTTATAATGGTGCTTGCAGTACCTGTGCTGATGGCGGTTCTCGAAACAATGCTAACGATTATGCCTTAAGGTGGGATACTATGAAAAAAGTGGTAATCACAGTAGCCATAATATTTGTTATGTTTTGGCCTGTAAAGGCTAGCGCCGATGATAAAAGCGATACAAGTCTACAAAATGTTTACAATGAACAGGCATCTTCAATAGACACCGACAGCATAGAGAGATTTATAGATGAGCTTAACCGAGAAACTGAAGGCTATATACCTCCCATCAATTTTAAAGACTTTATAAATATTTTTAAGAGCGGTCAAATTAATTTTAATATAAAGGAAATGTTCATAGGACTTTTAAAATATCTGCTTCGCGATGTATTACTCAATTCAAAATTAATGTCCAAGCTTATTGTGATCACGATAATATGCGCTGTGCTCCAGAACCTTGAAAGCGCATTTGGAAACGATTCTGTGTCAAATCTCGCATATTATGCATGTTACTTGCTTGTTGTAATAATCGTTGTAAAAAGTTTTTCGCTTGCCATTTCCATAGGCAAGGAGACCATAACCAAAATGTCGGATTTCATGATTGCGCTTCTGCCTTCGCTCTTGACACTCATAGCCTCTGTCGGAGGTGTAACTTCAGCTACCATATTTGATCCATTGATAATAGGGGCAATACAATTCATGAGCTATGTTGTAAGGGATTATGTGATTCCAATAATATTCTTGACTACAATTCTCTCAATAATAGACAATTTTTCAAACACATTCCATATATCAAAGCTTGTCAGCCTTTTAAAACAGGTATGCAAATGGACCCTTGGTTTCACATTGACCGTATCTGTCGGAGTAATCACGGTAAGGGGAGCTGTATCCCAGACTATAGATCAGGTGGCTGTAAAGACTGCAAAATTTGCAATCGATAATTTCATACCTGTTATAGGTAAATGTCTTTCAGACGCGATTTCAACCATTGCAAGCTATTCATTGATTTTAAAAGATGCGATAAGCACTATAGGACTTATTGCGCTGGTCATAATGTGCATATTTCCACTTATTAAAGTGGCATCCTTGATTTTAATATACAAGGTTTCAAGTGCATTGATTGAACCAATATCTGATAAAAGAATAGTGAATTGCTTAAATGAAGTGGGAAATTCGCTCACCATGGTATTTGTATCAGTCCTTGTGGTAGCCGTCATGTTTTTCATAATGGTTACAATAATGGCTTCAACCGGTAAGATGGCCGTCATGGGAAGATAGGAAGGTGGGTTAAGTGATTGGATTTCTTAAGGAATGGATAACCAATATAATAATCGCTATTGTATTTGGAGCTTTCGTGGACATAGTGATACCCGATTCATCCATGAAAAAGTATGTAAAGCTCACTCTTGGGCTTTTGATAATGGCTGTTATATTACATCCGGTATTAAAACTGATAAATAATGACTTTTCAATTTCAAATATCAGCTTTCAGGTCCAGAACAAACTTGACAATATATATTTGAAAAATAGGGTTGAATATTTAGATATACAACAATCTGACCAAATCACAAAAGTCTATAAGGAAAATCTTGAGAGGCAGATGGAGCAGCAGATAAATGAGGAGATTAAAGGAATGGGAGCTGAAGTATCCGTGGATGTCGTTGAAGATGCAGCTTCAAAAGATTATGGAAAGCTGAAAAAGATAAATGTCATGATCAAAAAGAATGCAAATGAGGTTGCAAAAGTTGAGAAGGTGAAAATTGGTAAAACTGAAAACAGTGAAACTGGTGATGAAACTTCGGACATGGACTATTCCCAAATAAAGAGAACATTGTCTTCAATTTATGGAATAGGTATGGATTCTATTGAAATAAATACATCCAGTTGATAAGGCTTCACAGGTGCATGTTCAAAAATCAACTAAAAACTTAAAAAGAAACTTGAACTAAAAAGGGAGGGATACATATGGATTTTTTTAATAAGATAAAGGATCAAATCATGAGCAGGGGATCCAAAAAGAATATGCAGGATCTTTTGATATTGTTTATAATCGGCTTGATAATGGTTCTGACATACAACTTCTTTACGTCCAAGGAAAAAGAGCAGCAGGGATACGTGGAAGTCAAACCTCAAACGGAAACCCAAGCTCCTGTTGGATATGAGGAAGAAATGGAGCAGAAGCTGACCGACACCTTGAGCCATATTGAAGGTGCTGGAAAAGTCAAAGTCATGATTTATTTTCAGTCGGGCGCTGAATCTGTACCTGCATACAGCCAGAACAGTTCAAACAGTGTTACTGAAGAAACTGACAGTGACGGAGGTAAAAGGATAACCAACGAGAATACCAGCTCTGAAACGGTGATTACAACGAATGAAGCAGGAGGTAGCAAACCTTTCATAATAGAGGAAGTAAAGCCTAAAATCAGCGGAGTGATTGTAGTTGCAGAAGGCGCCGGCAACCCAGAAGTCAAGTATAAGCTTTATGAAGCCGTAAAAACGCTTTTTAATGTTGAATATAATAAAGTAAATGTATATCCGATGAAAAAATAAAATATATAGTTCGTCCACTTTAAAAATGAAAATAGCCAATGTAGACGGACATAGAAAACAACCCATTTTACATAGTCGTTATTTTAAATAAAGGTTATATTAAAGTACAGTGTTGATTTTTGAGCAATCCAAGTGAGCAGTGTGAGCACTTTTGCTAAGCTCTTGGCGAAATTGCCGAAGCGAATCCTA
>CALCDS010000363.1 GCA_937900065.1 uncultured Clostridiaceae bacterium
GGTAAATAAGTTTAAAATATGATATATGATTTAAATAAATTGTTTTATCTTATATCATAGTAAAGTAGAATCACTCAATTACATAAATTTAGCAATTGGTCCTAAAGAATCAGTAGCATTCATATATTATGTGAAAAGGAGGCAAGATCATGAGCTATCTGTTAAAGCCGCTTGAAGTCGGCACTTTGAGCCTATCTAACCGTCTGGTGATGCCGCCTATGGCTACATCCAAGGCTAAAGCCGACGGCACGGTAAGCCGGCCTCTTCTTGACTATTATAAAGAAAAATCCGAGGGCGGATATATATCGCTTATCATAATCGAACACAGTTATATTGACCTTGCAGGAAAGGCCAGCTTTAATCAGCTTTCAATTTCAGATGATAAAGACATTGCCGGTTTGCATGAACTTGCTGATGTTGTGCACAAAAATGGCTGCAAGGTTATTATGCAAATAAACCATGCAGGCAGCTTAACCAGCAAAGAAGTTACAGGCACGGCTCCTTTAGGGCCTTTTTCCATAGTCAATCCAAGAAAGGGGAATATATTGCCCCACGCTCTTTCTGCCAAGGAGATACGATATATAATTGAGGATTTTGCCAAGGCTGCTGTAAGAGTAAAGAAAGCTGGATTTGACGGGGTCGAGGTACATTCTGCGCACGGATATCTTCTCAATCAATTTTTATCGCCTCTGACAAATAAACGGGAGGATGAATATGGAGGCGATATATATAAACGCATACTCATCCACCTTCAGATAATCAAATCTTTAAGAGAGGCTGTAGGAGATGGCTTTCCGCTGTTTGTAAGGCTTGGGGCTTCGGATTTTAGGACGGGCGGGACTAATATTGAAGATAGCACAATAGCTGCGAGAGAATTTGAAAGGGCAGGGGCAGATGCTATAGATATATCAGGAGGCTTATCAGGATATGAAGTGCCGGGTCTTACAGGACAGGGATATTTTGCGCCTTTAAGTGAAGCTGTTAAAAAGGCAGTATCAATACCTGTAATTCTTACAGGCGGCATCACAAAAGCAGATGCTGCCGAAAAACTCATAAGGGATGGAAAGGCAGATCTTGTAGGCGTTGGGAGAGCTATGCTCAAACACTCTTCATGGGCAAAAGAAGCTATTTTAAGCCTTAAAGATTAACCTGTCCATTTAGAACGATTCATTATTGAGAGAAAAGCAAGGCAAAAATGATTTTGCAGCATAAAAAGCTTTTATACAAAAAATTTTTGTATAAAAGCTTTTTAAATAATATAAGGATAAAGTCTATGATTAAATTCCGCATTTTTATATTAAAAATATTTTATGTGCGTATAATATTTATCAAAATAGTGGCTATAATTTTATGAAGGGTCAATATTAAAAATTTTATTGCATCAAATCATATGTGCGGTGATATAATGGAGAATATCATATATTATTATTGGTTAAGCACTGTTAAAGGCCTAAACACCAGGAAAGCTGCAAGCATAATAGAATATTTCGGAAGCCTCAAAGAAGCGTGGCTTGCCGGTGCCGACGATATTATGAAGATAGACGGCAT
>CALCDS010000364.1 GCA_937900065.1 uncultured Clostridiaceae bacterium
TTTAAATTATTCCCAGAATTTATACTTATAAACATAATTTTAATTTTATACCATAAAACCGAATAGACTTAATTGCTCCTTCTTAAAACCATATTCTTTAGCCTATCCATTGGAAGCATGGCGATTATGACAACGCATATGGCGCCTTCAATAGCCAAGAATACTCCATTCAGCGTAAGTGAATACACGACAGGGGACATGCCCTTTGGAGCATAGCTTCCGAAAAACGCCACTCCGGAAATAAAATGACATAAAAATCTCATAAATATGGCAGCGACGGTCCCCAAAATCTTTTTATCCTTGAAATATCCGGCCACGCCCAATGCAATAAAAGGCAGAGGATAATCAAATAAAACCTGAACAGGATGAAGTATGAAAGGATCCAAAATAAGTGTAATGATTCCATATAAAAATCCGGTCAGGTAGCCAACTTCAGGCCCATAGAAAAATGCCAAAAGCAATATTGGGACCATGCTTCCTAAAGTAATGCTTCCTCCCTGGGGAAGATGGTAAATCCTGAATATCTTAAGTACTGTAGCCAGTGTGAGCGCAATGCCTATCTGTGCGATAAGCCTGGTATCAAACTTTATCTTCCTAATCCTGATGAGCACCACAATCAGTGCAACAAGCCCTATCAGTGCGGCAATGGACAGAGGATGCTTCAATACCTCCATTATGCTCTTTGCTAGAGAAAAATCTTCCATACATATTACCTCCATATACTTTTGCGGGGCATACCTGAACAATAAAGCAAAATATAAATGCAATTTGTCTTGATATTGCATTTCGCCGTATAAATAAAAAAGCTGTAATCAACGTTGGATTGCAGCTATCATACCTTTACACCGCTTCCCTACGCTGGTATTATCCAGATCAGGTTTAAAAGGGTTAATGAATATCTTCATTTCTCAGCCAACAGGCACCCCCAGCAAATATTTTATTTTCATGATGATTATATTACAAATACATTGAGCTTTCAAGAACAAATTGGTCTTCTCCATCAAATGCACGAAACCAGCTTTTTATATCAGGCAATATCAGCTTTCCCGCCAAATACCAAACCTCTTATAGTATCAAGCGTAATCAGGCTGCCCGAGCGTATTATGCTTGCAGCTTTATTTGCACCCGTGATTATCGGTATTCCTCTTTTTATACATTCCACGGCAAGCTTTGAGGTAAATCCGCTCTCCTCGGCCACTAGGCCTGAAACCATATCAAGCAGATCCAAGTATTTGCTGTCCTGTTTCGTTATCACAAGTATGTTTCCCTTTTCCACATTATCATCTTTGCCGTCTATAACTGCCGCATTTCCATATACAGATTTCATGCCGGCTCCAACACCTTTTACAAGCACATCGCCGACAGTATGTACTTTTATCATATTGGTTGTGCCTGTGTATCCTATAGGTATTCCTGCTGCGATTACCACTTGGTCACCCTTTTTTATATAGCCGGATTGCACAGCCTTATTCACGGATTCAGCTATCACATCATCGGCTGATTCCATCCTGTCCGTCAAAATGGGATATACGCCCCAGACTATGGATAATTTTCTGGCGACCCTATTATTAGGTGTTACAGCTATTATAAGCTGGCTCGGACGGTATTTGGAAACCCTCATCGCGGTTCTTCCAGTCATTGTAGCAGTGATGATAGCTGAAACTCCTATTTCCGCAGCAGTTGTACATGCAGCATAGCTTATGGCGTCAGGTACGGATGATGCTTTTATAAGCTTTCTCTTTTCCATCATCTCATTGTAATCGAGTGCAAACTCAATCCGCTCCGCAATCTTTGTCATCGTCTTAAGCGATTCTACGGGATAACTCCCATTTGCAGTCTCGCCTGAAAGCATTACACAGTCTGTTCCATCGAATATCGCATTTGCTACATCGGATAATTCCGCCCTTGTCGGCCGTGGATTTCTTATCATTGAGTCCAGCATTTGAGTTGCTGTGATGACCGGCTTTCCGGCCTTATTGCATTTCCTTATTATCATTTTTTGTGCCAGAGGAACCTCTTCAGCAGGTATCTCGACTCCAAGATCGCCCCTCGCAACCATTATGCCATCGGAAAATTTAATTATGTCATCTATATTTTCAATGCCTTCCCGGCTTTCAATTTTTGAAATTATAAATATATCATCCGCACCTTTATCCTCAAGTATCTTTCTTATAGCAACAACATCATCGGATTTTCTGATAAATGACGCAGCGATTATATCTATTCCGTTTTCTATTCCAAATACTATATCGTCTATGTCCTTCTGAGCAAGCGCAGGCAGCTTTATGGAAACGCCGGGAACATTTACGCCTTTGTGGCTTCCGACCATTCCGCTATTTTGCACAGTGCAGCGTATGTCTGTACCTTCTATTTTTTCAACCTTAAGACCGACCAATCCATCATCGATAAGTATGGTATCCCCGGGCTTTAGATCATTCGGGAGCCCCTTGTATGATACGCTGCATATCGTATCATCGCCTAAAACCTCCCTGGATGTCATCGTAAAAGGCTTGCCTTCCATAAGCTCGACTTTGCCGTCCTTAAAATTTCCCGTCCTTATTTCAGGACCTTTTGTATCCAATATTATGGCTATGGGTTTGTTTAACTTTTCTCTTATTCTTTTTATTGTGGCAATCCTTTTGCCATGCTCATCGTGGTCGCCATGGGAAAAGTTAAGCCTTGCAGCATTCATGCCATTGTTTATCAGCTGCTCGATTATTGAAGGATCTTCACTTGCAGGTCCTATGGTACATATGATTTTAGTCTTTTTCATATTACATCTCCTATTTTGAAAGAACACGGGCAAGTTCCAACATATCACGATTTATTTCTTTTTTCATGCTAAGAGCTTCCTTGATGTCACAATCAATGACTTCATTTCCTTTAATTCCTACAACCCTTGAACCTTGATTCTCGTTTAAGAGTTCTACAGCCCTATTGCCGAGTTTGGATGCGAGCACCCTGTCAAATGCACTTGGGCTTCCTCCTCTTTGTATATGTCCGAGAATGGTTGCCCTTGTTTCCAAACCTGTTATCTCTTGTATCTGTTCGGCAATTTCATTTGCATGGCCGACGCCCTCAGCCAAAACGATTATATTGTGAAGCTTGCCTTTCAGCCTGCCCTCCAATATGGTTTTGCACAAATCATCGATATTGAATTCCACTTCAGGAACTATTATGTTTTCAGCGCCTCCGGCCAAGCCTGAATACAGTGCAATGTCGCCGCATTTCCTTCCCATGACCTCTACTATGCTTATCCTCTCATGTGATGCGGATGTATCCCTCAGCTTATTTATAGCATCCAACACAGTATTTAAAGCCGTGTCAAAACCTATTGTATAGTCGGTATATGCCAAATCATTATCTATGGTGCCCGGTACTCCTATGGATTCGAACCCAAGCTCGGAAAGCTTCTCGGCGCCTTTGAATGAACCGTCGCCTCCGATTACCACAATACCTTCTATTCCAAAAACCTTAAGCACATTTGCGCCTTTTTCCCTGCCTTCTTCTGTCTTGAATTCTTCGCACCTTGCCGTGCGGAGTATCGTACCTCCCCTATGGATTATATCTGAAACGGATGATCTATTCATTTCAATTATTTCACCATTTATAAGGCCGTTGTATCCTCTCATTATTCCCATAACTTTCATGCCCTTATCTATACCAGACCTTACTACCGCCCTTATTGCTGCATTCATCCCAGGAGCATCTCCGCCGCTGGTTAATACGCCGATCGTTTTCATATTTTGATTTCCTCCCAACATTTAAAAATATTCTTCAAAAAGCCAGCGATTAATAGAATATGATACTTTAGCATAAATATTAAAAATCCCTTCCCAACTGTTCCAATATGCCGCGTGCATCTTCAACTTCAGCTTCAGGAACAAGAACCTCGAAAAGCCCATCTCCGTTTTTGCTCTTACCTATCTGATGAACCTTTATAAGCACGCCCTGTTCATTCAGCATATTTTTGAGTTCATTCGCTCCAGCTTTACTTTGTGCTACATATACTACTGTCCACATATTATCACTAGGGCCTCCTTACGGCAACATTGATAAAGGGGCTCCTTCTTTTTTGTACTTTTAATGCCCTGGAAGTATACCCCCAAATAAATATTAGGTGTTAGTTACCCTGTCAATTCATATCTAATTTTAATAAAATTCCTTTTTATATTCAAGCTGGATCAGCATATCTTTACACTCTCATTTCCAAGTATATCGTTCAGTTTGTCAATAAGCTCCTTGTTTGGACTGACCCACAAGCTTTTATTTGCCACTTCTATATTTCTTTTATTATTGACACCGTAATCCACACACAGATACACCGGGGTCGTGCCTTTTGAAGAAAGAAGCACAGGTTTTATCCTGGATATCAGATCGTTATATTTAATCGATGGTATTTTAAGATAAAGCTTGCAGTCCTTGAATTTTTTCAAAGAGTTTACATTCTCGACCAGAAGCTTTGGAGTTTCATCTTCTCTTATGCTCAATCTTCCCCTTATAACAACCAGATCATCTTCATGTATGAGTTTGCTGTACCTTTCAAGTATCTTGGGAAATATAAGCATCTCTACCGAACCATACATGTCCTCCAGTACGGCAAATGCCATTATGCTGTTGTTGTGCGTAGCTTTAATCCTCACAGAAGATATTATGCCGCCCATGGTAACATATTTACCATCAAGCTCCATTTTGCCTTCGCCTACTTCAAGCATATCCTCGCCTGTATTTTCAACTATCCCGGATGTGGTCATAGTGGTAATCATATTTAGCTCATCCGCATATTCAGTCAATGGATGGCCGCTTAGATACAAGCCTATCATTTCCTTCTCCATGGATAGCAAACGCTTGCTTTCAAATTCCTTTATGTTCGGCAGAGTGTCTGAAATGGAACCTGTTTCATCTTTAGACATGTCAAACAAGCTTATCTGTCCGTCTATGTTTCTTCTCTTATCCTGGGCCGCACTGTCCATCACCTGCTCATATACGGCTAAAAGTTGAGATCTGAAATGGCCCATCGAATCGAATGCTCCGGCTTTTATAAGGCTTTCAACCGCTT
Organism: uncultured Clostridiaceae bacterium; assembly: GCA_937900065.1. Classification (GTDB taxonomy): domain Bacteria; phylum Bacillota; class Clostridia; order Clostridiales; family Oxobacteraceae; genus CALCDS01. Next base: position 5,060 of record CALCDS010000364.1, read on the forward strand.
TTTTGTTTATAGGCGATTCCTTTGCATCACTGGCAGCTGTTTTTTGGCAAAAGTCCGTGAAACTTCTAAAATTTCCTTTTTGTTTTCTTACATTTATAATTGATATAATAACCGACTTACCCACATTTTTTACAGCTGCAAGCCCGAACCTTATTCCGCCTCCAGCTACCGTAAATGTCACATTGCTTTCGTTTATATCCGGAGGGAGCACTTTTATGCCTTTCTTTCTGCAGCATTCTATATAGAATGCTACCTTCTCATTGTTATCCATCACACTCGTAAGCATAGCTGCGAAAAACTCAACCGGGTAATATCTTTTCAAATATGCGGTCTCATATGCTACCACGGCATATGCGGCGGCATGGCTTTTATTGAAAGCATAGCTTGCAAAATCTATCATCTGGTCGAATATTTCATTTGCGACCTTTTCGCTTATTCCGTTTCGCACCGCGCCCGGAACCAGTATGTTATTGTTCTCATCCACGATTCCATATATGAAGTTCTTTCTCTCTTCTTCCATGACCTTGTGTTTCTTCTTTGACATGGCCCTTCTCACAAGGTCGCTCCTGCCTAATGAATATCCGGCAAGATCCCTTACTATCTGCATTACCTGCTCCTGGTATATTATGCAGCCATAGGTGACATCCAGTATGGGCTTAAGCTTTTCCGTCTTATAAACAATCTTTTCCGGGTTGTTTTTATTTTCAATGTACCTTGGTATCTCAGACATCGGGCCCGGTCTGAAAAGGCTGATACCTGCGATTATATCTTCAAAACTATTAGGCTTTAATTCTTTCATGAACTGTGTCATGCCTGAAGATTCCAGCTGAAATACGCCTTCTGTATTTCCTTCGCTTATCATCTTGAAAACTTCCGGATCATCATATACCATGGTGTCAAAATCTATGTCAACGCCCTTATCATCTTTTATGAGCTGAAGGGCATCTCTTATCACGGTCAATGTCCTAAGTCCTAAAAAGTCCATCTTTAAAAGCCCGAGTTCCTCTAATGTGCCCATTGGGAACTGTGTGACTATAGTATCTTCATTTCTTGCAAGGGGAACATATTCATCCACGGCATCAGCTGCAATCACAACGCCGGCCGCATGAGTGGAACTGTGCCTTGGAAGGCCCTCCAAGTCCCTTGATATATCTATTAAAAGTTTTACCTTTTCATCTTTTTCATATACCTTCCTAAGCTCGGAATTTATAGACATAGCCTTATCGATAGTCATTTCTTTCTCAAATGGTATCATCTTTGCTATCGTATCGACTTCGGCGTACGAAAGGTCCAGCGCCCTTCCCACATCACGGATAGCCGCCCTTGCGGCCATGGTACCGAATGTGATTATCTGTACGACTCTATCCTTGCCGTACTTTCGGATCACATAATCTATGACCTCCTGCCGCCTCTCATAACAGAAGTCGGAGTCTATATCAGGCATGGATACACGTTCGGGATTTAAAAACCGTTCAAAAAGCAAATTGTATCTTATAGGATCGATCCTTGTAATGCCAAGGCAGTACGCAACAATACTCCCTGCAGCGCTTCCCCTTCCCGGCCCGGTCATTATTCCATTATCTCTCGCAAACTTTATAAAATCCCATACGATCAGGAAATAATCAACATATCCCATTTTTTTGATTATTCCAAGTTCGTATTCAAGCCTGCCGGTCAGTTTATCGTTTATATCTTTATATCTTTTATGAAGACCCTCGTAACAGAGCTTTCTTAAAAATTCATATGAGTCCATTCCTCCTGGAACATCATACTTAGGAAGATGCAGTTTCCCAAACTCCAACTTAAGGTTGCATTTCTCTGCGATTTTCACTGTATTTTCCAATGCTTCAGGAACATCTTTAAAAAGTTCGGCCATTTCTTCAGGAGACTTAAGATAAAATTCATCGGTCTTAAATCTCATCCTGTCTTCATCGTCCATTGTCTTTCCGGTCTGTATGCAAAGAAGGACTTCATGTGCTCTTGCATCCTCCCGCCTTATATAATGTATGTCATTTGTGCATACAACAGGTATTTGAAGTTTCTTGGAGAGGATCAGCAACTGCTTGTTTACGTTTTTTTGCTCTTCTATGCCGTGATCCTGAAGCTCCAGGTAATAATCCTCGCCAAATATGCTTTTATATGTAAGAGCCGCCGACTCGGCCTTCTTGATATCCCCATCCATAATGTAGGACTGCACTTCGCCTGCAAGACAAGCGCTCAGTGCAATCAAACCCTCGCTGTATTGCTTTAGCGTATCGTGATCGACCCTCGGTTTGTAATAAAACCCATCGATAAACCCTTTTGAAACGAGTTTTATAAGATTTTTATACCCCTTCATATTTTTAGCAAGAAGTATAAGATGGTAATAAACATCATCTATGTTGGGCTCCTTGTCATACAATGTTCTTTTCGCTACATAGACTTCACATCCAAGTATGGGTTTTATGCCTTGGGCAACGCATTCTTTATAAAAATCTATTATGCCATAACAGACGCCGTGGTCTGTAATGGCTAAAGAGTCCATACCTAATTCCTTGGCTCTGGCCACCAAATCTTTTATCCTTGCTGAACCATCCAGAAGGCTGTACTCAGTATGAACATGAAGATGTACAAACCCCCCCATATTTTTCACCTCACATCACTTTGTCAAAACATAGCTTTTATTTTGGCTCTGTTTAATAAAGTTGTTGATTT
>CALCDS010000365.1 GCA_937900065.1 uncultured Clostridiaceae bacterium
GGCATAAGGCTTTTAAAACATTGACCAGGTAGAGCAGGCGGATGAAGAGACAAAAACTTAACTTGCTTTAATGCTTAAAAAGGGATATTATATAATATGTAAGTAAATAATAATATCATAAATATTAGAATACGACGCGGGGTGGAGCAATTGGTAGCTCGTCGGGCTCATAACCCGGAGGTTGTTGGTTCAAATCCTTCCCCCGCAACCATTGATGATAAGATCTTAGGCTTTTGTCTAAGGTCTTAATTTTTTATTCGGTTTAATTTATTAATTTTTTCCTATTCGGTATTTTAACTTTATAAGAGCTTTAAAATACTGTTAATAATTATACCTGTATAGTATAATTTTAATGTATAGGCAGTATGAAACAGCACATGAAATCAGTCTATTTTGCATCAATGAAATTTTTGGCTTTGGAATGGATTGATTTATAGGCAAGTCATAGATAGTGCGGGACACAGGTGAAAATGCGGTGCAGCTTGTAAAATGCCATCATTCATTCAAATATATGAAAATAGATGGAATTGAAATATTTAAAAAAGCGGACAGCTTAACTTAGATTATATACTTTTATCAATGGGGGGTTGTATTTTGAAAAGACCTATAACACTTCTGATTGCAGTTGTTATATCTGTAATCGCATTGAGTATAATGTTTCCGACAGGGCCCGGAGAGATAGATATCATAAGCAGAATAAGGCTGGCAAAAGAAAAGCCGGCAGTAACCGAAACGGTTAAGGAGTATAAGATAGATGAAATATCCAGATTGTCTGATTCAGGAAATGCTATTGCTTGGTCCCATGATGAAAAGAGTTTGTATTGTTCGGCAGGAGTTCAGGATACAGATGATTATGGATTAGAGGATCTTTATTTATTTGATTTACAGGGAAATAAAAAAAAGATAAACAGCAAGATTAAGCTGTATAATATAAGCGATGCGAAGTGGAGTTCTGATTTTAACATGCTCGCTTTCATTTCAACGCATGATGAGAAAAGCAGCTTGATTATATATGATGTAGAAAGAAATGCTATGAAAGATATAACTCCCAAAAATGTACTTGATGTAGGAGTAACTTCATATGATTGGGACAATGAATCACTGAATATAATAATGTCTGTCGACATATCAAACCCAAGGATAGAGATATATAATCTAAAATCAGGCAAAAGCGGAAAACTGGACATAAGTTTAAAAGAATGCAGGAATGTAAGCTTTTTTACTAATGGGAAGATTATTTTTTCGGCAAATGATGGGAATAAATATAAGATATATGAGGCGGACATGTATGGAAAGAATGTAGTTCCAATAACGGAGGGCTGGGATTTTAACATTTCACCTGACAGGCATAAGCTTTCCATATTATCGGATGGAGACGGGCAAAGAGGATTGTGGATATACGATATGACTTCACATGAAAAAAGTGGGATTTCAGTGTCACCCATATATGAGGCATATTGGTTGGATGATAGCACGAGCCTGATGTATTCAATTGAACTTGACAGCAGAAACACGGAAATTTACAAAGGAACCATATACTGTTATGGGAAAGATGGTAAAACCACAAATGTGTCAGGCGCAATATACACACGGTTTGTGCCGTCTTTAGGTGGAAATAAAATTGCTATGATTTCTCCGGAATCATATAAAGTAAAAAAAGAAGACAAAGGCATATTTATTGGCAATATATATAGATGATTCATGCAAGACTGGTGGTGTTATCATGGACGGAGCAAATAGAAGAAAAAAAATAATACAAATATTAGATAAAAGTGCCGGTGCATGCCCGGGTGCATACATTGCCAAAATACTAAACGTATCCAGGCAGGTTATTGTACAGGATATAGCTATATTGAGGGCTAAGGGAAACGGGATAATCGCAACGCCTCAGGGTTATATAATACCGAAGTTTTATCCAAAGCCACTTATAAAAAGAGTAATAGCTTGTACGCATGATAAGAATGGACTCGAGGATGAACTTAAAACGATAATTTCGCTAGGGGGCAGGGTCATCGATGTTATGGTTGAGCATCCCGTATATGGCGAAATAAAAGGCATGCTCATGCTTTCATCGATATATGATGTCGATGTTTTCATAAAAAAGCTTGAGAAGAGTGCCGGACAGCCTCTGCTCGTGCTTACCGGAGGGACACACCTTCACACCATAGAGGCTGATTCCGATGATAAGCTTGATATGATTGAAGATGAGTTAAAAAAGAAAGGATATCTGCTAAATACGAAATCCTGATGTATTATATATACATTCATTGATAAAATACAGCTGTAAGGAGGAAAGCCTATGAAGATTAGTAAGTTTTTTAACTGGAAAGTCATACTTGCCGTCATTGTAATATTGTTTATAATATTCTTTTCAAGCATCATAAATTTTGCTGTGGATTTTCAGTGGTTCAAAGAGGTCGGATATATCGGGGTATATTTTACAAAGATTGTTACTGAAGCGAAAATCGTTGTACCTTTATTTATAATACTTAGTTTCTTGATATATGTGTATCTGACATACTTGAAGAATGAGTATATAAAATATTCGAAGACCATATATGCAAGCAGTCAGCTAAAATCAATAAATAGAAGATTGCTGCTTACATCATGCATAATATCGATAGTCGTATCGACTGCATTGACATCATCTTTATGGTATGATATTTTAAAGTTTATGAATGCGACTTCATTCAATTTGAAAGACCCGCTTTTTAACAAGGATATAAGCTTTTATATATTCAAGCTTCCTGTGTATAATCAGCTATACGGTTTTGTGATGAGTGCTCTTGTAGTGGCTGCTGTAATCACTCTGGTATTTTACATTTTTATATGCGGGTCGATAAAAGATTTTACAGAAGACGGCGGCAATGTGCTCAGTATGGATAGGGGCAGAAGGAAGATATTAGGCAAGGAGATATTTGAGATCACTGCAAAACATATGGCATTTTTTGTGAGCGCGATATTTGTAGTCTTAGCTGTGGGTTTTGTGCTTAAAAGCTACAGCCTGGTTTATTCTCAAAGGGGTGTGGCATTTGGGGCAAGCTACAGCGATGTTCATGTTACGCTTCTGTTTAACAGGATTTTTACGGTTTTGAGCATACTTGCAGCCATATCATTTTTCTATGCATTGTTTAGAAAGAATTTAAAAATGACATTATGGATAATAGGTCTTATGGTCGGAGCATCATTGATACAAGGAATTGTTGAAGCCGGCGTACAGAGGCTTATTGTGACTCCTAATGAAATAGATAAGGAAAAGCCGTTTATAGAATATAATATAAAATATACCAGGAGTGCATATGGTCTTGATAAAGTCGAGGAAAAGGATTTTCCTGCTGAACAGAGCTTGACACCTCAAAATATCGAAGATAACAGGGCAACTATAAACAATATAAGGGTCAACGACTTTGCTCCGACACTTCAGGTTTATAATCAATTGCAGGGAATGAGACCATATTACAGATTTAACGATGTCGATATAGACAGGTATAATATTGACGGCAAATATACGCAAACATTCATATCGGCAAGGGAGCTCGATCAGGAAAAGATAGATCCAAAGTCCCAGACCTGGCAGAATAAGCATCTGATGTTTACCCATGGGTTTGGAATTGCAATGTCTCCTGTAAATACGGTAACTACAGAAGGACAGCCGAAGCTGATCATAAAGAATATACCGCCAGTATCGACTGTTGATTTGAAAATAGATAGGCCTGAAGTTTATTTTGGGGAGATAACCGACGATTATATAATAACCAATACTAAATTGCATGAAATGAATTATCCGTCAGGGGATACGAACAAACAAACTGTATATGGCGGCAATGCTGGCATAAAGTTGAATCCATTAAACAGGCTCATATTTGCGATAAACAGGGCAAATATCAATATACTGTTGTCCCAGGATATTACATATGACAGCAGGATAATATTGGACAGAAATATTGTGGATAGGGTCAAGACAATAGCTCCATTCCTTTCATACGATCAGGATCCTTATATAGTATTGAACAATGGAAAACTGTACTGGATAATAGACGCATATACCACGAGCTCAAAATATCCGTATTCCGAGCCGCAGGGCGACATAAATTATGTAAGAAATTCAGTTAAAGTGATAATAGATGCATATAACGGCACAACCAATTTTTATCTGATAGATGAAAATGATCCTTTGGCTGTCACCTACAGCAAGATATTCCCCGGATTGTTTAAAAGCATAAAAGATGTACCAAAGGGTTTCGTAGAGCATTTCAGGTATCCTGAAGACATATTCAATATACAGCTTGAGGTTTATAAAAAATACCACATGACAAACCCGAATGTGTTTTACAATAAAGAGGATCTATGGTCGGTTTCAGAGGATGGTCAGACAACTGAAAATTCAGGACAGCAGTCAAGGATGGAACCTTCATATATAGTGATGAAGCTTCCGGACGAGGGCGCAGGTGAAGAATTCATGCTTATAAGTCCTTATACTCCGAATGGGAAGAGCAATATGGTGGCATGGCTGGCCGCCAGGATGGACGGTAAAAATTACGGAAAGCTTATTGTATATAAATTTCCCAAACAAAAGGTAACATATGGTCCGTCCCAGTTTATGGGCAGGATAAACCAAGACACCACGATATCAAGAGAACTTTCGCTGTGGAGGCAGCAAGGCTCTGATGCCGTAATCGGAAGCGTGCTTACGATACCGATTGAAAAATCCCTGCTCTATGTTGCTCCGGTTTATATAAAGTCGGTTGGAACCAATAATATTCCTGAAGTCAAAAGGGTTATAGTCGGTTATGGAGACAGGATCATAATGGATGAAACCCTTGAAAAAGCTTTAAATTCAATGTTCAATTTAGCTGCGCCTGAAGGAAATGCTCCTGCGGCGCCAAATACTCAAACCGTACCAGAGCAGCAGGTCGATACAACTGCCAAGGAGCTCGCAGGTAAGGCAAATGAGCTGTTTAAAAAGGCCAAGGATGCTCAGCAGAGCGGCAATTGGTCTGATTATGGAGAATATTTAAAACAGCTTGAAGATGTTTTAAATCAGTTAAATAAAGCTGTAGAATAATTAGGCATTAAAAAATTCCGGCATCTGTCGGAATTTTTTAATGTGCTGTATTTTTTGCGTTTAAAAATTTTAACTGCTCAATTGTGAGTCCATCCAGGTATTGTGCTTTTTGGGCTATATCGCTTTTGGTCAGTATCTTTTTTTCTATTAGCAGTTCAATTAGGCTGACGATTGCAAGTGTATTTTTGTAATCAATGTCCTTAAGGTCTGCGATCTCACCTATTATATCGGCCTTGTTCATTATAAAACCTCCTGCCTTTGAAATTTAATATGCTTTGGAACAATGTATCTTTCGGATTGTCCCATTTAAAGGATTGACATAAAGAATATATAATATACAATG
>CALCDS010000366.1 GCA_937900065.1 uncultured Clostridiaceae bacterium
AGAGCATCGAGCAGAGAAAGGCTACTATATATAATGTAGTAAATTCGATTGTAAAGTTCCAGCAGGATTTTTTTGATAAGGGATTAGACTATCTAAAGCCTCTTACTTTAAAAGATGTTGCAAAAGTGGTAGGAGTCCATGAATCCACTGTGAGCAGGGCCATAAACGGCAAGTATGTTCAAACACCAAGGGGATTGTTTCCTATAAAGTTCTTTTTTACCCGGGGAATAGATGTTTCCTCAGGCAATAACGTATCTTCGGAAAGCATAAAAAAAACGATTAAGGATATGGTGTCATCTGAAGATGCATTAAAACCACTCTCAGACCAAAAGATAACCGACAAGCTGAATAAAAATGGAATAAACATATCAAGAAGGACGGTTGCAAAATACAGGGAAGAGATGGGCATACAGCCTGCAAGCAAGAGAAAAAGGTTTTAAATAGAGCAAAGCAAAGAGCAAAAGCAAGGACAGCCCTTTTTATCTATTCTATTGAAAAGTTTGTATCAAAATGTTAATATTGTTAAGGGAATTTTTTTTGTGATATGAGTGGGACAAAAAATATATATAGGGACAATGATAGTCCCAATATAAATTCATTATTTGGGAGGCAAGATGGCTGAAGGATGTGAAGGGCTTGAAAGAAATATTGCAGTTACAGCAAAAGATTGTACCTGAACTAATAGATTTACTGGAAAAAAGATATACTATCCTGAGGACAATATACTTCAACTGCCCTATAGGAAGACGAACGCTTGCTTCTAAACTCAACATTGGAGAAAGGGTGGTAAGAACCGAAGTCAACTTTCTTAAAAATCAGGGACTTGTCGAGATAGACTCTACGGGTATGTTTGTGACCCGTGAAGGAGAGAATATAATAGATGCTTTAAAAGATTTTATCCATGAATTGAAGGGTCTGTCAAGTATAGAAAACTTGATCAGAAAAAAGCTTGACTTGGCAAAGGTGATTATCGTACCCGGCAATATTGATGAAGATCCCACTATATTGAAAGAGGTAGGGAGAGTTGGCGCCCAGTATATCAAAAACCTCATTAAAGATAATCAGATAATAGCTGTAACTGGGGGCTCGTCAGTAGGAGAACTGGTAAACAACATGCCTAAAATAAACGGCAAGAACAACATATTGGTTGTCCCAGCGAGAGGCGGAATGGGTAAGATTGTTGAAACCCAAGCCAATACAGTTGCTGCCAACCTTGCAGAAAAGCTGAATGCAAATTACAGACTTCTGTATGTCCCAGATGTCATGAGCAAAGAAACACTGGAAACCATTATAAATGAGCCCGGGATAAAAGATATAATAAGAAGCATACAAAAGACAGATCTGCTTATATATGGTATAGGAAGAGCAGATGAGATGTTCAAAAGAAGAGGCTTAAGCAGCGGCGAGATGGATGAGTTAAAAAACAAAGGAGCGGTCGCCGAGGCTTTCGGCTATTATTTTGACAAATATGGGAATGTTGTGGATAAGACATCGACCATAGGCGTGAAATTTGAAGATGTACAAAAGATTGATACTATTGTAGCCGTGGCAGGCGGCAAGTGCAAAGCTGAAGCCATAATCGCCACGAAAACCTATAATAAAAACAGCATAATCGTAACTGATGAAGGCGCAGCCAAGGAAATAGTAAGGCTCTTAAAATTGAGAGAGTAATGCACCTGTTTTATCAAATATTACATAATACGAATTGGTGCATTTTATGGATTGTTAGTGCAAACTATATTATCTTTAAACAATCCAAAAATAAAATTATTTAAATATTTTCAGGAGGGATATGTTATGACAATCAAAGTTGGTATCAATGGTTTTGGAAGAATCGGGAGAAACGCGTTCAAAATTGCTCAGGAAAGACTGAATAAGGATGTTGAGATCGTTGCGATAAACGATTTGACAGACACTAAGACGCTTGCTCATTTGCTTAAATACGATTCATTATTTGGCCAATTTGAGGGCACAGTGGATACAACAGAAGACAGCCTGATTGTAAATGGAAAGAAAATCAGGGTATTTGCAGAGAGGGATCCTAAAAACCTTCCTTGGAAAGCTCTTGGAGTTGATATAGTCATTGAGTCGACCGGATTATTCAAAGACAGGGAAAAAGCAATGGCTCATATCAATGCCGGTGCCAAAAAGGTTATCATAAGCGCTCCTGCTAAAAACGAAGACATTACAATAGTTATGGGCGTTAACGAAGAAAAGTATGATCCAAAGAAACATAATATCATTTCCAATGCATCCTGCACAACAAACTGCCTTGCACCATTCGCAAAAGTTTTGGATGAAAACTTTGGAATTGAAAAAGGTTTGATGACAACCGTACATTCATATACAAACGACCAGAGGATACTTGACCTTCCTCATAAGGATTTAAGAAGGGCAAGGGCTGCCGCACAATCCATAATACCTACGACAACAGGTGCTGCAAAAGCTGTTGCACTGGTTCTCCCACAGCTTAAAGGAAGATTAAACGGACTTGCAATGAGGGTTCCAACTCCAACAGTGTCGGTAACTGATCTTGTATGTGAAGTAAGGAAAGAAACTACGGTTGAAGAAGTCAATAATGCATTCAAGAAAGCTGCAGAAGGACCGATGAAGGGCATTCTTGGAATTACGGAAGAACCGCTGGTATCGATAGACTTTAAGAAGGATTCACGTTCATCGATCGTTGACGGACTTTCAACTATGGTTATTGGTGGAAACATGGTTAAAGTGTTATCATGGTACGATAATGAATGGGCTTATTCAACCAGGATTGTCGACTTGGTTAACTATGTAGCTGAAAGATTATAATAGGAAGGATATCCTTCCAATGAGTACCCTGCACCCATATAATATCATTATATGGGTGCAGGGTATTTGAAAAAATCGGTACTTTCATATAGTTTATGCTTTGAGTTGATGAAAAACAGGCGTGATTATATAGAATTTGTGAAAGGAGATTTGCCATGAATAAGAAGACTATAGAGGATGTTGAAGTCCGCGGCAAAAAAGTCTTGGTAAGGTGTGATTTTAATGTTCCACAGGATAGCGAGGGAAATATAACTGATGACACCAGAATAAGAGGAGCACTTCCTACCATAAAGTATCTTATGGCTAATGGTGCGAAAGTAATACTTATGTCCCATCTCGGCAGACCTAAGGGCGTTGGATATGAAAAGAAATATTCTCTAAAACCGGTTGCAGATAGACTATCCCAATTGTTAAATTCCAATGTATATTTTGCGGAAGACGGGGATGTTGTAGGAGAAAACGCCAAGAAAATTTCTGCGGGGCTTAAAGATGGAGAAGTTATGCTCCTTGAGAATTTAAGATTTGTAAAAGGTGAGACCAAAAATGACAAAGAGTTTGCCAAAAAGTTGGCCTCTCTTGGAGAGTTATATGTAAATGATGCATTTGGCACGGCCCATAGGGCTCATGCTTCTACCGCAGGGGTTGCAGAGTATCTTCCGGCTGTTGCAGGGTATCTGATTGAAAAAGAAATCTCAGTTATGGGCAAGGCATTGAATAATCCCGACAGGCCATTGATCGCAATACTTGGAGGGGCAAAAGTTTCGGATAAGATAGGCGTGATAAATAATCTTCTTGAAAAGGTAGATAAACTTATAATTGGCGGAGGAATGGCATATACTTTTGTCAAGGCGATGGGTATGGAAGTAGGCAAATCGCTTTTAGAAGCGGATAAAATAGATTATGCCAAGGAAATGATTGAAAAGGCCAAAAGTAAAGGCGTAAAGCTGCTTCTTCCGGTAGATACCGTTGTTGCCAAGGAATTCAAAGCAGATGCCGAGCATAGTGTAGTTGATATAAACAGCATTCCTGCTGATGCAATGGGCCTTGACATAGGACCTAAGACGATTGAACTATTTGAAAAAGAATTAAAGGGAGCTAAAACCGTTATATGGAACGGGCCTATGGGAGTGTTTGAAATGCCTGCATTTGCAGTAGGCACAAGAGCAATTGCCAAAGCGCTTAGTGAAATAGACGGTACCACAATAATAGGCGGAGGAGATTCAGCATCAGCCGTAAAACAGCTTGGATATGCAGATAAAATGACCCATATATCCACCGGCGGCGGCGCATCACTCGAATTTCTCGAAGGGCGTGAACTTCCGGGAATAGCAGCATTGAACGATAAATAAGTATTTGGGGGGAGATATCATGAGAAAACCTATTATAGCCGGCAACTGGAAGATGCATAAAACAGTCGATGAAGCGATAGAGTTGATTAACGGGCTTAAGGATAAGGTGGGGGATGCAAAGTGCGAGGTAGTCGTATGTCCTCCGTTTGTAAGCCTTCAGGCTGTTATAGAAGCTGCTAAGGGCACAAACATAGAAGTTGGAGCCCAGAATATGCACTTTGAAGATGAAGGAGCATTTACAGGCGAGATATCACCTAAGATGCTTAAATCGCTTGGAGTCAAATATGTAATAATCGGCCATTCTGAAAGAAGGCAGTATTTTGCCGAGACTGATGAAACCGTTAACAAAAAGGTACATACTGCATTCAGATATGGACTGCTTCCGATAATATGCGTTGGAGAGACATTAGAGGAAAGAGAAGCAGGCAGAGCATTCGATAAGATAGGCGGCCAGATTAAAAAGGGTCTGGATGGTCTTTCAGCTGAACAGGTTTCAGCACTTGTGATAGCATATGAGCCCATATGGGCAATAGGAACCGGCAAGACAGCCACATCAAAGGATGCAAATGACGTTATAAAATTCATAAGAAAGACTGTAGCCGGGATGTATGGAAATGGACCTGCAGATAAGGTGAGGATACAGTATGGAGGAAGCGTAAAGCCTTCCACTATAAAAGAGCAGATGAGTCAGAGCGATATAGATGGAGCTCTAGTCGGTGGAGCAAGTCTTAAGGCGGATGATTTTGCTGCAATAGTAAACTTCTAACGAGAGGGGACCTGCATGGATAAAAAAACATACATGCTCATGATTCTTGATGGTTTTGGGATAAAGGACAGTAAAGAGGGAAATGCGGAGGTAAGTGCTAAAACTCCTAATCTTGATAGGTTTCTTACAAATTATCCTCACACGACCATCAGTGCAAGTGGCTTGAACGTAGGCCTTCCGGGAAACCAGATGGGCAATTCGGAAGTCGGGCATATGAACATGGGCGCTGGAAGAATAATATATCAGGACTTTACGAAGATAAATAATGAAATTGAAACAGGAAACTTTTTTAAAAACAAATGTTTCATAGATGCTTGCGATAATGCTAAAAAACAAGGTTCCAAACTCCATCTTATGGGGCTTCTGTCAAGCGGCGGGGTACACAGTCATATAAATCATCTGAAAGCCTTATTAAAGCTTGCAAAGGATAAGGGTTTAAAAGAGGTTTATTTGCATTGCTTTTTAGACGGAAGGGATGTACCTCCTGACTCCGGGATAGGCTATGTCAAAGAAATTGAAAAATACATGGCTGAAATAGGGTTAGGCAAGATAGCCACCATTGCAGGACGTTATTATGGAATGGACAGGGACAAAAGATGGGAGAGAGTAAATCTTGCATACAATGCAATTGTAAGAGGCGAGGGTGAAATAGCATCTTCAGCTGAAGAAGCCGTGGAAACCTCTTATGCAAACAACAAGACAGATGAATTTGTGCTCCCTACGGTGATTATGAGAAACGGCAAGCCAACGGCAACGATATCTGAAAATGATTCGGTGATATTTTTCAACTTTAGGCCTGACAGGGCGAGGGAGATAACAAGATCCATAGTCGATGTTGATTTTTCAGGGTTTAAGAGAAAATACTTCAAAACATTTTTCGTATGCATGACTCAGTATGACAATACCATAGAAAATGTTGAAGTGGCATACCTGCCTGAAACATATAAGAGTACGCTAGGCGAATATCTAAGCAAAAAAGGCTTAAAACAGCTAAGAGCCGCTGAAACCGAAAAATATGCACATGTAACATTCTTCTTCAACGGCGGGGTTGAGGCCCCAAATCCAGGAGAAGATAGGCTTCTCATACCTTCTCCGAAAGTACCTACCTATGATATGAAACCTGAGATGAGTGCATATGAGCTTACAGATGCAGTGATTCAAAGGATAAGAGAGCAAAAGTATGATGTCATCATACTGAATTTCGCAAATCCGGACATGGTAGGCCATACAGGAGTGTTTGAAGCTGCCGTGAAAGCTGTTGAAGCTGTTGATGAATGCGCCGGGAAAATCATAGATGAAATTTTAAAGCATAATGGCTCGGTGATTCTTACGGCAGATCATGGAAATGTGGAGGATATGATTGATTCAAGAGGTGGCCCGCAAACGGCCCATACTTCAAATCCTGTGCCTTTTGCAGTAATAGGGCAGGGCAATGTCAAGCTCCGCGAGGGCGGGAGGCTGGCAGATGTGGCTCCGACGCTTTTGAAGATGATGAACCTTCCAAAACCTCCTGAAATGACCGGTAAGAGCATTATAGTAGACTGAATAGATAAAAGTAGATGCTGTGTGCCATGCTTTGGCAGGGCATTATGCTCAAAATCAACACATTTATTTAACATAGCCAAAATAAAAAAGCAGATTTTATACTTGCTTTCAGAATTGGACGAAAGGAGAAAAAGAAATGAAAACATATCTTGAAATAGTCGATATCCACGCGAGGGAAATACTGGATTCAAGAGCTAATCCGACAGTGGAGGTTGAGATACTCCTTGATGATGGAACAGAAGAGAGGGCGGCTGTGCCTTCAGGAGCATCGACCGGGCAGTTTGAGGCTGTTGAACTGAGGGATAATGATAAGAATCGTTATAATGGCAAGGGAGTATTAAAGGCTGTCGATAATGTAAACAGCACAATCGCTCCGAAGGTAATAGGAATGAATGTATTTGACCAGACTTTGATAGATAAGACAATGATTGACTTGGATGGCACGCCGAACAAAGCAAAGCTTGGTGCAAATGCAATACTTGCAGTTTCACTGGCTTGTGCAAGAGCTGCAGCAAAAGCGCTGGGTTTGAGCCTTTACCAATATATAGGCGGAGTAAATGCAAAAGTGCTTCCGGTTCCTATGATGAACGTACTGAATGGAGGAAAGCATGCTGACAATAATGTGGATATACAGGAATTTATGATAATGCCTGTAGGCGCAAAATGTTTTTCAGATGCTCTTCGTATGTGTGCAGAAACATTCCATACATTAAAATCCATACTCAATAAAGCAGGGCTTTCAACAGGCGTTGGAGACGAGGGAGGCTTTGCACCAAACCTTAAATCAAATGAAGAAGCCATAAAGATATTGGTTGAAGCAATTCAAAAAGCAGGGTATGCTCCTGGAAAGGATATCTCTATTGCAATAGATTCCGCAGCCACAGAGCTTTACAAGGATGATGGAAAGTATCATCTTGCCGGAGAAGGCAAAGTCATGACATCGCAGGAGTTGGTTGATTTTTACGCTTCCTTGGTTGAAAAATATCCTATCGTATCCTTGGAAGACGGATTGGCCGAGGAAGACTGGGACGGCTGGAAGCTTTTGACTGAAAGGCTTGGAAAGAAAATACAGATTGTCGGCGACGACTTGTTTGTGACCAATACTGAAAGGGTTAAAAAAGGTATTTCCATGGGAGTTGCCAACTCAGTTCTCATCAAATTGAACCAGATAGGTTCATTGACCGAGACTTTAAACACCATAAAGATGGCTGAAAGAGCCGGATATACGGCGGTTGTTTCCCATCGTTCAGGAGAAACGGAAGATACGACAATAGCAGATTTGGTAGTAGGAGTAAATGCAGGCCAAATAAAAACAGGTGCGCCTTCCAGAACTGAAAGGGTGGCAAAATATAACCAGCTTCTTAGAATAGAAGAGGAATTGGGTGATGTTGCTGAGTATCTCGGCAAGGAAGCTTTCTATAATTTGAAATAGTATGCTTATGTATAAAATATCATCAACACATGTATGGAGCATATGCTCCATACATGTGTTGTAAACAGTTTGATATTGTCTTTTGTGACCTGCCGTGATAAAATTATTCTTATGGTATAGATACACATTGATGCATGGAGGTGTACGAATGTTAACAGCAGTTATAGTTCTTCACATTATTGTTTGTATAGCACTTATTCTTGTAATACTGCTCCAGTCGAGCAAAGTTGAGGGCTTAACCGGTATAGTCCAGGGTGGAGCCGAGACGTTCTTTGGCAAAAATAAAGGGCGCAGTTATGAGGGCAAGCTTGCCAGACTTACTACTATATGCATGATAGTTTTTATAATAACATCGATCGCAATAGGAATACTCAGCAATAAATAATGCATTAATAGAGACCACTCTGGTTATACTTGAGTTATCATTCAATATAATCTAGGGAGGTTAAAAATGAATATGGGTCTTCTAGTCCTTGCACCGATTGCAGGTATAATAGGTTTGTTATATGCTGCATATCTTGCACTAATGGTGAATAAGGCGGATGCGGGCAACGAAACCATGAAGAGGATTTCAGGTTATATATACGAGGGAGCCATGGCTTTTTTGGCAAGGGAGTACAAAAGTCTTGCTGTATTTATAATTTCTGTATCCATCGTGATTTGTCTTCTGTTAAATTTTGAAACTGCTGCTGCATTTATAGTAGGTGCTTTGTTTTCCATATTAGCTGGATTTTTTGGGATGAAGACAGCAACGAGAGCTAATGTAAGATGTGCTAATGCTGCTGTGACGGGGCAAAACAAAGCACTTTCAATCGCTTTTTCGGGAGGCTGTGTGACCGGCATGTCGGTTGCTGGATTAGGACTTATCGGAGTGGGGCTGTTCTATATTATTTTCAATGATCCGGATATCATTACCGGATTCAGTTTTGGAGCAAGCTCCATTGCTTTATTTGCGCGTGTCGGAGGCGGCATATATACCAAGGCGGCTGATATCGGAGCTGATTTGGTAGGCAAAGTGGAAGAAGGCATACCTGAAGATGATCCGAGAAACCCCGCAGTTATTGCAGATAATGTGGGAGACAATGTCGGGGACGTTGCAGGCATGGGTGCTGATTTATTTGAATCTTATTGCGGCTCAATAGTTTCAGCAATGATACTGGGTACGATAGTCTATAAAAATGGAGAAGGTGTGCTTTATACACTTCTTTTATCGGCTTCAGGCATGATATCATCGATAATAGGTTCACTTTTTGTAAAGGGCAATGAAAAATCAAATCCTCAAAAATCACTTAAGAATGGAACATATGTAAGCAGTATACTTGTTTTGATAATGGGAGCTTTGTTGAGTTACATCATATTTAAAGGTTCCCTTAGGCCCTTCTGTGCAGTATCCTCAGGACTGATTGTTGTCATGCTCATCGGACAAATAACCGAAATATACACTTCTTCAGATTATAAACATGTCAAGAAAATAGCAAAACAGTCTGAAACCGGGGCTGCCACGACCATAATAAGCGGCTTAGCCGTAGGCATGTATTCAACCGTATTGCCTATGATATTGATAGCATTGGCCGTGCTTATAGCCTTTTATATGACAGGCGGCACGGGCAGCGGTGAGGTAAGCAAGGGATTATACGGTATAGCGCTGTCTGCTGTCGGCATGCTCTCTACGACCGGGCTTGTGGTATCGGTTGACGCATACGGCCCGATTGCCGATAATGCGGGCGGAATTGCCGAAATGGCAGGGCTTCCGGAGTCGGTAAGGAAAACTACAGATAAATTAGATTCTGTCGGAAATACCACGGCAGCCATTGCAAAAGGTTTTGCCATATCGTCGGCCGCTTTGACCGCACTTGCATTGTTTGCATCATACTCTGAAGCTGCGCAGATAAAATCTATTGATTTGCTTTCCCCATTGGTTTTAATCGGATTTCTTATAGGCGGTATGATTCCGTATCTTTTCGCTTCAATTGCATTGGAAGCTGTGGGAAAGGCTGCACATCAGATGATAGAAGAAGTAAGAAGACAGTTTAGGGATATAAAAGGCATTATGGAAGGCAGTGCAAAGCCGGATTATAAGAGATGCGTCGATATATCGACGGCAGCTGCGTTAAAGGAAATGGTCCTCCCGGGAGTGCTGTCGGTTGCTATTCCCATTATAATCGGCCTGGTATTTGGAACGTCGGCTCTTGGAGGCATGATTGCAGGCTCGCTTGTGACAGGGGTCTTGGTCGCCATCCAGATGGCTAACTCGGGCGGAGCATGGGATAATGCAAAAAAGTATATAGAAGCCGGAGCGCATGGAGGAAAAGGGAGTTTGGCTCACTCGGCGGCAGTCATAGGTGATACCGTAGGAGACCCCTTCAAGGATACTGCAGGACCGTCGATGAACATATTGATAAAGCTTATGACGATAGTATCGCTTGTATTTGCACCCATTTTTGTAAAATATGGAGGACTTATAGAAAGATTATTGAAATAGCTTAAAATAAACCCTGCCGTAGTTTAAATCGGCAGGGTTTATTGGCTATAGCACAGTTTTATCCTTTAATCCTTCTGTAAGCT
>CALCDS010000367.1 GCA_937900065.1 uncultured Clostridiaceae bacterium
AAAGGAAAAGCCGATAAAATTGGATTGCATACCAATTTTATCGGCCCTTATATAATTTAAGCATATACCTATCTATAAGACAAAAAAAATTTCTACTGATGTAATATAAAATGTCCAAGCTTTTCGTTTTGCATTCTGTTATGTAATTGGGAATATAAAAAATCTGTTGCACGGATAATCGGCAATTCATTGTGCAACAGTCTCTTCTAAAAATTGTTTCATATTAAACAATTTCCGTAAGCGTATGATACTGACCGGCTGAAAAGCCTTCCTCGAATCAACTAAACTGAGTTTAAATATGCTAAATCCTATGACGCTTTCATTTCATTTATGCTGATGCTTCTCGTATGCGCTGTCTTTTCCCAGCTCTTCTTATTCTTATCTATGATTCCGGCAACCGTAATCGGAACCCAGGTGAGCATAAAGAACTGATAGAGCATCAGATAGCAAACCATAATTCTAAAGTTAATTTTCTTATCCATTATCAATATAATCGGTATATACAAGAATTGAAGAAGTCCTAACACTCTAATCGTAATCGTGATAAAGTTTTGGTTCACGGTCGAAGCTATGCCCGCATTGATCGGCAGCATGATAGATAAAATTGTCACAGCCGCATATATCAATACAATAAACGGTTGAAATACATACATTGCACAATCAAATGCACTAAAGTCAAACTCTACAATGCTCTTTTTAATAAGTTTGAAGAAATACTTGCTGAACACATCGGAAAATCCCTGCATCCATCTTTTTCTCTGCCTCAGCGAGTCTACTAATTTCAGGGGTTTCTCATCATATACCACGGCATCATAACACCAATCAACCCTGTAGCCTTCAAGTACAAGTTTACATGAGAACTCCAAATCTTCAGTAAGGCTGTCCGCCTCCCAGCCGACATCGTTTAAAAGTTCGGTATCCACGCAAAAACCGGTTCCATTTAGCTGACAAGACAAGTTTATATTCTGCCTTGCAAGCTGGAACAGCCTGTTAGCAGCCCAAAACGATATAGAATATGAACCTGTAATCCATGTATCGTTCGGATTTTTGCTGTCTACATATCCCTGTATTACCTTTGCACCTTTCCTGTAGCGCTTGTCCATTTCAAGAAAGAAATTACTCGATACCAAATTGTCTGCATCAAAAATAGCCAAGGCATCATAATGTTTATCCAAGTTATTTATCCTATCAAACATCCATTTTAAGGCATAACCTTTACCTTTTATAGAAGTATCCTTTCTCTCAAATACATTTGCGCCCATTTTCCTCGATATGTTTGCTGTTTTATCATCGCAGTTATCCGCAACTACATATATATCGAGAAGTTCGGAAGGATAGTCCACGCTTTTTAAACTTTCTATAATGTCTGCAATAACCTTTTCTTCATTATGTGCAGCAACTATAGCCGCAAACTTCGTTGTCGGTCGAGAGTATTTTTTACTTTTTGATGCTCTTACAATTCCAAATATGGACAAAATAAAATAATAGTTTGTTACTATTGTAATAAATATTTCAAGTAACATGAGCAATTTAATCATACTATCTTCTCCTACCATCCTCATTGATATCCATCATAATAAAAATAAAATTTTCCGCCGGCAGAGCCAGTGCTTTTTCAGTAAAATCATATTATTTAACATATCATCGCCAAAGTAAATTATATCACCTTTAACAGAGAAAAGAAATTATTCATAACACTGTTGGATTATATTTTACCAAAAAATCAGCGGTTTAAAATGAATACTATGAAGTAATTGCGGCCTATGTACTTATTTGCCCTAATTCCCCGCTCTTTGAACCGTTTAGGACTTATCGAATTTTATGAGTAAACCTGTACAATAACAAATATGCTGTATGAA
>CALCDS010000368.1 GCA_937900065.1 uncultured Clostridiaceae bacterium
ATTGCAATGTTCAGCCTCATCCATGTAATGTGTAGTGACAAGAACAGTTGTGCCATTTTCGGAAAGCTTATAAATAATATCCCAGAATTTCCTTCTAGCAATTGGATCTACTCCACCGGTCGGCTCATCCAGAAATAGTATTTTAGGATTATGGATAATTGCGCATCCAAGTGCAAGCCTTTGTTTCCATCCACCTGATAAATTTGCTGTAATCATATTTCCCCTGTTCTCCAAATCCGCCATCTTCAATATTTCCTTTTTTCTCTTCTCTATTTTATCTTTAGGAATGCAATAGACTCCTGCATAAAAATCCAAATTCTCCTCAACGGTAAGATCCTCATAAAGGCTAAATTTTTGCGACATATATCCAATGTTCATCCTTATCTTTTCATTTTCATTCCTTATATCATAGCCAAGTACCCTGCCTGTCCCGGATGTTGGAGTCAATAATCCGATGAGCATCCTTATTACAGTTGTCTTGCCTGAACCATTAGGGCCTAAAAACCCAAAGACTTCACCTTTTTTTACATTAAAGCTGATATCATTGACAGCGACAAACCTGCCAAACCTTTTAGTAAGATGTTCTATTTCAATTGCGTTCTGCATTTTATATATCTCCATCATCACTTTTATTTTTTATGGTATGAACAAATACATCTTCAAGTGAAGGCTTAATCTCATGTATTGAACTGATTTCAATTTCATACTCTTTAAAATCCTGTTTTAATTTCTCAGAGAATCTGTAATCCTCAACTACGACATGCAGCTCTTCCCCGAATAAATAAGCATCATCCACATACTCCAATGTTTTTACGAGGTCCCTGGCGGAATAATTATCATCGGAGTAAATGCATAATATATGTTGCTGAAAATTATTTATAATATTGGCTGGAGTATCTTTTTCGATAATGCTTCCATTGTACATCAACCCTATCTCATCGCAGCGTTCAGCTTCATCCATATAAGGCGTGCTTACAAAAATCGTAACTCCCTGGTTTCGCAGGCTGAACAGTATCTTCCAAAGTTCCCTTCTTGCTACAGGGTCAACACCTATCGTCGGCTCATCGAGGAATAAATATTGGGGAGTGTGTATCAGGTTGCAGGAAAGCGCAAGTTTCTGTTTCATTCCTCCTGAAAGCTGGCTTGCCAATTTATCTGCATGCTGAGTCAGATTGCTGAAAGCGAGGAGTTCATCAATTTTAGTCTTACTTATTTTGGACGGGATCTGATAAATCTCAGAATAGAACTTTAGATTTTCCAATACGGTAAGGTCTCCATATAAGCTGAATTTTTGAGGCATATATCCTATACAATTTTTGATCTTCTCACTTTCTTTTATAATGTCAAAATCGCCTATTCTTGCGGTTCCGCTATCGGGAGAGATGAGCGAGCATAACATTCTGATTGTCGTTGTCTTGCCTGCTCCATCAGGACCTACCAATCCAAATATTGTATTTTTCTCTATCCCTATATCAAGGTGGTTAACTGCCTTGATATCTTTAAAACTTTTTGTAAGTGAATATGTTTGTATTCCAAATTTCATTTTGCCACCTCCAATCTAATACGAATCACCTCTGATCTATCTTGATTTTTACATCTACTGGCATTCCCGGTTTTACTTTTCCTCCTGGATTCAGTACTTTGATTTTAACTTTAAAGACCGTATTTACCCTTTCTTCCTTGGTTTGAATATTTTTAGGGGTAAATTCAGCCTCATCGTTTATTTTTATCACTTTTCCTTTAAATATATGGCCATTGTTCGCATCAGTTGTAACCTCCACTTCCTGATTTACTTTAACATAGCCTATATTCGCATCAGATACATATGCATTTATTTCAACATTATCCGGAATGCAAATCTCTGCGACCGGTCTGCCAACAGATACAAATTCACCAGACTTTAGGAAGAGTTCGTTTATGATTCCATCTATTGGAGACTTTATAGTCATTTTATCATATTGTTCTTTTGCAGACTCAAGTTGTTTTTGAAGCTGTTGAACCTGAGTTTCTCCACTGGATAGAGCAAAATCATATGCAGCTTTTGCCTGAAGCATTTTTGTTTTGGCAGTCTCCAGGTCCGAGTTTTTCGGCTGGGATTTTATGAGATTTAAACTTGAAACGGCAGAGTTATGCTGTGATTGTGATATATTGTAGTTTTTTTGTGCTTCATCATATTCCCTCTGTGAGATAACTCCCGCTTCCAACAGTTGAGCATATTTATCCAAAATCGTCTTAAGATATGAGCTACTTATTTCAGCTTGATTGACCACCTCTTCCGCGCGCTTAATTTCATCAGGATCTGCTCCCCCTTTTACTTTCTCGTATTGGGCCTTTGCAGAGAGATATCCGTTATAAGCCTGCTCTGCAGAATCAGCATTTTGTTTAGTCAAGTTTTTAATATTGTTTTCAATTAGCTCAATTTGGCTCTTTAACTGCCTATTATCAATACCGGCAATGATTTGTCCTGACTTCACCTTTTCGCCTTCTGCAACTTTTTCATCCATTATTGTTCCTACTACTTCGCTGCTTACAATGACCGAGTTGCTGTCAACTGTCCCTGATGACTCAAGATAAGTACCGTCTTCCGTTTTGATTACGACGATATCATTTTTTAGAGAACCATTGTAAAAATAAATTAAAACCAAAATACCTGAAATTGCAGCAAGCATAATTATAATTTTTAATTTTCGCCAGATTGTCTGCATTTTATTTAGCATAACTTTTCCCCCCTATCTTTGCTTCTATACTTGCCAGTATAGTAAAAAAGCAAAGGCAAATCAGTTACCGATGTAACTGATTTGCCTTTAAATTGTCTAATTAAGACAAAACCATTTCAAGTTTTGTATCTGGTTGAAATTTACTTACTTGAAAAATTCCCTTATGAGATTGCTGTAATCCCCTGTACATATTATGTGATGATTGCCCAGAGGATTATTGAAGAAATATGAAACATCTTCATCCAGTTTTACATTTATCTGAGTTCTGCATAGATTTTTATCATTGAGATTTTCAACCAAATCAGCGCCTGAAACGAAAAATGATTTACAATCGCCGGAAAGCTTAAATACCGTACACCTTCCGGTCTTTATATTGCCTTTGATTCCAACGCCGATCCCCGACTCAAAGTGAGTATCGAGCCTGTAATTTTCAGCCATGGATAAAGGCAGAGTGCAATGTGCAAACGTAACCATGTTTGAGGTGATATTTATCCTTGACGGATTAGCCATAAATACCGGACGGCCGGTTAGGTAATTTGTTATAAGCATTGATATGACAGATGGCACATCACCTTCACACCCTGCAATAATGCCTTCATCATTTAAAAGCGATGCAGCTATACAGCCTGAACTGTTATATATTTTAAGAAGGTCAAAGCATCTCACCGTAACGGCATTTAGCTTGTACTTATCAACTATGTATCTTAATCCTCTGTAAATTTTAAGAGCTCCATCTATGCTGCCTTTGTCATATCCCGTATCATACAGTTCTTTTTCTCGAATGGATCTATAGTCATGTTCCTTATCTATTTCCGACACAAGCTCTTTTAAATCAATATCCATTATTTTTATGCCGAGAACCTTTTTTGCAATATCATAATCCATATTGCTGGCAATGAGCCAGTCGGAAGGCTTGCCCACAACTCCGACCCTTGCCGATTGCAGCCTTTTTTTAGTCTCAAATACAGCTTCAAGTTCAGATATCCTTTTGACGACATAATCGCTGCTGCCATGTACTATCTCTGCTTTTTTACCCTTTTGCCTAAGAAACGATAGTATCTCAATAGATGCTGCAAGGGAATTATGAATGCCGCTTGCAAGTATTATATAAGGTTCATCAAATCTTTCGTAAATTTCTTTGAATTTTCCTTCAACCCCGCCTGATTTTATAAAAATTATTGGAAACACATCTTCGTACTTCTGTCCTATATTCAGCTTAATAAGCTTTTTGCCCAGCCCCTTCTCAATTTCCGCCAGAAAGCTGTCCAAAGTATTGTCTATATATCCCTCATTGTGCACATCTGAAATCAAATGATAGAGCCCTATGTCCATGATCCGCACCCCCAAAAATAATAAATATGTATCAATAAGCTTAGCAAAATTTAAAACTGCATTTATATATTCTCATACGCTTATATCATAACTCAACATATTTAATATAATCAACTTATATTCTTCATTTATCCTTTTAATCATTGCCCAAATCTTCGCCATTTGTGGCTATGACTTTTTTATACCAGTAAAAGCTCTTTTTAGGGTAACGTTTGAGATCATCATTCTTATCCACATAAACAAAACCGTATCGTTTCTCGAATCCTTCCCTTGTTGAATACAAGTCGGTTGCAGACCATGTCAAATATCCTATTATATCTACGCCCTCTTCAATTGCCTCTTTCATTCTCTGAATATGGCTTTTTAAATATTCGATCCTGTAATCATCATTTATGGAGCCGTCCTTTTCAAGTTTATCGCGATGTCCTATTCCATTTTCAAGAACCAATATCGGTACCTGGTATCTATGATAGAAATCCATTAAAAGATGTTTAAAACCATACGGGTCGATATTCCATCCCCACTCGGTCTGTTTGCAATAAGGATTAGCCAGTTTCGTAGTCTCTGCAGAGTATGCCTCATTGTCCTTAATCGATTTCATAGCACTGCTCATATAATAAGTTAAGGATAAAAAATCCGGCTCTGCATTTGCAATCATATCCATATCGCCGTTTAGTATGATATCGGACAGATCGCTCTCTTCAAACGGTTTGAGATAAAGTGGAGAGTACTTCCTGCGTATGAATACATCTGCAAACGCATACCCGAACGAATAATTAAATCTATCGGCTGCTTCAACATCACAAGGATTGCAAGTATATGGATATGCACAAGCGCCGGCAAGATTGCCTCCGATTTTTGCCTCAGGGTCTATCTTATGGACCAATACAGTTGCCTTGGCATAGGCTAAATTAAAATTATGTTCAATCTGAAAAAGTTCTCTCTTATTTTTAGGCTTATAGCCTGTTATATATTCTGCATCCGTACATAAACAGTTCTGTTCATTAAAAGGCACCCAATACTTTACTCTCCCCTTAAATCTCTCTACAACGGTTTGGACATAACGAAGATAGTCAACAGCACATTGGCGTGACATCCAGCCGTTATATTGTTTTAAAAGGCCAAGAGGCATATCGTAAGCATACAAGGTCACAACAGGTTGGATATTATATTTCTCAAGTTCTGTAATCATTGCATCATAAAAGGCCAGTCCTTTTTCATTCGGTTCTTTATCATTTCCATTTGGAAAAATGCGTGACCAAGACATGCTGAAGCGATAGATCTTAAAACCCATTTCACCATAGTAAGCTATATCTTCTTTGAAATGATGATAATAATCTGAGGCTGTCTTAAAACCCTCAAAATTGGAATCTGCAGGCATGCCCGGGATTTTTCTTACGTCAGCTATGGACAGCCCCCTGCCGTCCTCGTTCCATGCTCCTTCAAACTGCTGGGCATTTGTAGAACTTCCCCATAAAAATCCTTTAGGAAAACCTTTATCAAACATATATATCTTTCCTCCTATCATTTAATTTATATTTTCTCCTTGCTGCCTTTTACAATCGCTATTCCACTGCTTGTACCAAACCTCACCGCGCCGGCTTTTATTAACTTTTCAACATCATCGATCGTCTTTATGCCTGTGCTTGCTTTTACCTTGGCTTTATCTCCCACTGTTTGCTTCATAAGCTTTACGTCTTCCACAGTCGCTCCGCCGGTCGAATAACCGGTTGAAGTTTTAACAAAATCAGCCCCTGCCTCAACCGCCAGCTCGCAGGCCTTTATCTTTTCATCATGGGTAAGAAGGCATGTCTCAATTATTACTTTAACTAAAGCCCTTCCTTTAACTTCATTTACAATCTGTGATATTTCATTTTCTACATATGCATAATCTTTACTTTTTAGTTTTCCAATATTGATTACAACATCTATTTCTTTTGCGCCCTGTTTTACTGCCAATTTTGATTCCAGAACTTTTACCTGAGTAAGATTGGAACCTAAAGGAAAACCGATCACTGTACACACATTTACATCAGCGCCTTTTAATTCCTCGCCGGCCAGCTCCACCCAGCAGGGATTGATGCATACGGATGCAAAATCGTATTTTATAGCCTCCATGCATAATCTCTTGATGTCACCTGGACTAGCATATGGTTTTAATAAAGTATGATCGATCATTTTGCTGATTCGTGTCATATGATTTTCATCTCCTATTTAATATAGAAAGCCGTTATTTTTTATGATGCTTTTATACCAGTATCCACTCTTTTTAATGGATCTTTCCATAGTATCTTTATCTACGCTTATCAATCCATACCTATATCTCATCGACCTTATCCATGACCAGTTATCCATGAGTGTCCAGGGATGATATCCTTTTACATTTGAGCCTTCCAAATTTATATATCCGTGGCTTATAATTTATTTAAGTCAGGCACAAGCAATGATCATCTCTAAGTTTCCCTCTATATTCATTGTCTTGATATCTGACGGCACAATGAAGAAGTCACCTTTTTTGATTTCATAGTCCATGATTTTTCCGCTTCCATTCAAAACACAACATGCACCAAACGGTTTATCGTTTTTGATATTATGGGCCCCATTAACCGTGATTTTAGCGATATAGAAAAATTCATTATCCAGATAAATTTCCTTAGTAGAATGCGGATACTTTATTACTTTTTTATTTAAACTTACATTTGGAGTTGGAACAGTTAAAACATCGATTGATTTTTCGATATGCAAGGGCCTATGGTTCCCGTTTTTATCAACCCGGTCATAATCATAAAAACGGTAAGTGACATCACTGCATTGTGCAATTTCTAAAACCATGGTGCCGGCACAGATAGCGTGCATTATTCCCGACGGAACATACACAAAATCTCCTGCCTTAATATTTTTGTAACGTACTAAATCATTCCATCTTCCCTCAGCTACCATTTGCTTTAGTTCACCTTTTGTATTGGCATTGCTGCCGTAAATCAATTTAGAATCTGGCTGGCATTCGATAATATACCAGGCTTCATTCTTTCCATGTTGGTTTTCATGTTTCATTGCATATTCTTCATAAGGATGGACCTGTATGCTTAAATCATCCTGCGCGTCAACTAACCTTAGCTGCAGAGGAAAATCTCCTCTTGAGCCGTCTTCACCGAATATTTCAGGATGAGTTTTCCATAAATCATCCAGATTCATGCCCTTGTACTTGCCGTTGATTATTGTATTTCTTCCTTTATAATGTCCTGAAATTCCCCAAGCTTCCCCCACCTTATGCTTGTCGATATCCTCCGGTATATGATACCCAAAATTCTTTTCTAGCCTGGTGCCTCCCCATATTTTTTCAAAAAACAAAGGCTTTAAAAAATATATCTCTTTCATATAATATCAGCTCTTTTATTTGATTATTTTGCTCTCCCGCTCAATTAAAATAAAAATATCGACTATATCCTTTCACCATTGGATGCAATGACTTTTTTATACCAATAAAAACTTTTCTTCTTATAGCGATTCAAATCTCTTAAATCATCATCGGTTCTGTTTACAAAAATATAGCCGTATCTTTTCTTCATCTGCTTGCCTGAACTTAAAAAGTCGATCGGTCCCCAAGATAGATATCCGATGACATCTGCACCATCTTCAGTGACAGCAAGTTTCATTTGCTTGATATGATCCCCCAGATACTTTATACGATAATCATCTTCAACAGTCATATTGCCGTTTAGCTCTTCACTCACCCCTATGCCGTTTTCCACTAAAAACAGCGGCATATGGTAGCGCTGGTACAATTCATTGATAGCATATCTCAACCCGATAGGATCTATTTGCCATCCCCACTCAGTCGATTTGACAAATTGGTTTTTCAAGCCATAATGTATATACTTTTGCGGATCATCATATAGCGACTTTATATCATCTTCATCCTTTGGAGCCGATATCACACCCGATTGATAATAACTGAAGGCAATAAAATCCATTTTCCCGTTTTTAATGATGTTTAGATCGTCTTCAGTGATATCAGGCAATGCATCCCTATTTATCAGATAGGTATTTAGATATTCAGGATATTTGCCATTGACAGAGGCATCGAGTTTTTGAAAATTTACATAATTGTTGATGAATTGGGCTCCTAATATATCATTTGGATGGCATGTAGCCGGATAAAACGGTGTATAAGCGATCATGCCGCCCACCTTTGCATTTGGAGCAATCCTCTTTATGGCCAATGCGGCCTTAGAATGCGCCAATTGCGTATAATGATTTATTTTAGCTAGCGCTTTAATTTGTTCTTTGCCATTTGGCACTTGAGCCCCTGCGACTAGACTTGGATGCAATATGGCGGTGTTGATTTCATTATATGTGATCCAATATTTTACTTTGCTTTTATATCTTTCAACAACCTGCTCGACATGCCTTTCATAGCAATCCACTGTTTTCCTTGAAGCGAATCCATTGTATTTCTTTGCTAAATTATATGGCATATCAAAATGGACTAAAGATATCACAGGCTCAATGCCATGTTTCAGCAATTCGTCAATCATATCATCATAATATCCCAGCCCTTTTTCATTTGGCTGGCTTTCATCCCCATTCGGATGAATCCTAGACCATACGATTGAAAAGCGGTATGCTTTAAACCCCATTTCCGCAAACAGGGCTATGTCCTCTTTATAGCGGTGATAATGGTCTGATGCAATGTATGAATCAGTTGATCCGGGTACTCCCGGAAGCATATCATAAACATTTAATCCTTTTCCATCTTCCAGGTATGCACCCTCTGCTTGTACATTTGAAGTTGCCGCTCCCCATAAGAAATTATCCGGAAACCTTTTTATTGTATGCATATTTTATCCTCTCCCATCACAATTGATTTTCACATTCAAGCTCTCGTATCATGTCCAACCTAGCCTGATGCCTGCCCCCTTCATAGGATGCATTCAGCCACATGTCCACAATCATTTTTGCCAATTCTGTTCCTACCACTCTAGCTCCAAGGGTTAAAATATTAGTATTGTTATGTCTTTTTGACAGCATTGCAGAGTAAGGCTCGCTGCATGCCACAGCTCTGATTCCGTTGATCTTGTTTGCAGCTATCGACATGCCTACTCCTGTACCGCATATCAATATCCCGCAATCGTATCCACCGCTTGCAACTGCTTTCCCCACCCTTTTTGCATATATCGGGTAATCCGTTCTTTCTTCATTGTCAGTGCCAAAATCTTTGACAACATGATTCAGTGATTTTAAATACTCTGTTATTTCCATTTTCAATCTATATCCCACATGATCACTGCCTATGGCAATCTTCATATTATCTTATTGAGCCTCCTA
>CALCDS010000369.1 GCA_937900065.1 uncultured Clostridiaceae bacterium
ATGGACCTTACGAAAATGTAAGGATAGAGGGGAAAATGTAAGCCAAAGTTATGGCGAATCATTTTCCCCTTTTGCTATAATGAACAGGAAAAAGATTGGAGGAATGAAATATGCCGCTTTTAGAGGTCAAGAACTTAAAAAAAATATATACCACAAGGTTTGGCGGAAACCCTGTTTTGGCACTCAAAAACGTATCGTTTTCAATAGAATCGGGTGAATATGCAGCCATCATGGGTGAGTCCGGGGCAGGCAAAACGACGCTACTTAATATACTTGCCTCACTTGATAAACCCACGAGCGGCGAGGTGATGCTAAACGGCAGAAATATTGTATCGATAAATGAAAATGAAATTTCAGCTTTCAGACGTGATAATCTTGGATTTGTATTTCAGGACTTCAATTTGCTCGATACATTTTCAATACGGGACAACATACTTTTACCGCTTGTGCTCTCCGGGAAGCCATATAATGAAATGGAGCACAGACTGCTGCCGATTTCAAGGAGGCTCTCAATCAATGACATTCTGGATAAATATCCTTATGAGGTTTCCGGTGGCCAGAAGCAAAGGGCTGCAATTGCACGTGCGCTTATCACAAAACCACAGCTGATACTTGCAGATGAGCCTACCGGATCTTTGGACTCACATACATCGGATTCGCTTTTAAAACTTTTTGCCGAAATAAATGAAGACGGGCAGACGATTCTCATGGTTACGCATAGTGCCAAAGCTGCAAGCCATGCAAAAAGAGTGCTGTTTATAAAGGACGGGGAAGTGTTTCATCAGTTATATAAAGGCTCAATGTCTGACAAAGAGATGTATGGAAAGATATCCGACACTCTTATAATGATTGCGACTGGCGGTGCGGGAGATGAATAGATTTTTTTATATTAAGCTTGCCGTAAACAACATAAAGAAAAATTCAAGAGCGTATTTTCCTTTTATACTCACATGTATAGGTACAATCATCATGTTTTACAGCATGTGTTTTCTGTCAATGGCAAAAAATATAGGGCGCTTTAGCGATAACCAGAATTTAAGAAGCATTTTATCCCTGGGTGTATATGTAATAGCGATATTTTCGGTTGTATTTTTGTTCTACACGAATAGCTTCTTGATCAAGCAGCGCAAAAAGGAATTCGGACTGTTTAATATTCTCGGAATGGAGAAAAAGCATATTGCCAGGATCATATTATTTGAAACATTGATTATTGCTGCCTTAAGCCTTTTTATGGGCATTTTAGGCGGGATAATTATAAGCAAACTCGCTATGCTGCTATTGCTTAAAATAATCTCATTTCCTGTAAGCTTTGGATTTGAAGTGCCGCCAGGGGCTGTTATCGCTTCAATTGTCGTGTTTGGCGGAATTTTTCTGATATGCCTTTTGTACAATATTTGTCAGGTGCATCTTTCAAATCCCGTTGAGCTCTTAAAAGGAGGCAATCTAGGGGAGAGGGAGCCGAAGACCAATTGGTTCTTATCAACTGTTGGAGTGATATGCCTCGGATTTGGTTATTATATTGCACTGACCGTGAAGGCTCCGCTGGCAGCCTTGAATATGTTTTTTATAGCCGTAGTTCTTGTAATAGCCGGAACATATTGCCTGTTTATTGCCGGCAGCATAGCCGTTTTAAAAATGCTTCGCAAGAACAAAAAATATTATTACAAGGCAGAGCATTTTATCTCGATTTCAGGCATGATATACCGCATGAGGCAAAACGCAGCAGGGCTTGCAAACATATGCATACTGTCCACTATGGTGATAGTCATGATTTCAATAACAACTTCAATGTATGCCGGCATGGAGGATCTGCTGCGCAATCGTTTTCCGAGGAACATAATCGTAAATGCTTCCAATGTTTCGGACATACAGGCAGGCAAGATCAATGATGTCATTAAAAAGCAAGTTAAGGCAGCTGGCGCTGTCCCTAAGAATATAGTGCATTTTAGATCCATGGACTATATTACAATACAAAAGGGTGCAAGTTTTACTAATGCCGATTCAGATTCTTATTCAGTAAGCAAAGCCGCTTATGTGTTTTTTATCACACTTGATGATTACAACAGGATGGAAAACAAGTCCGAATCGCTCTCAAATGGTGAGGCTCTATTGTATACCTACACTGGAGATGTACCCGGCAATACTTTAGACTTCAACGGCCTGAAGCTTTCCATCAAGAAGCGCCTGCCTTCATTTAATTCAAAGGGTATAATATCTTCAGTAGCCAACAAATGCTATTATATAGTAGTCGACAATGCAAATACGATAAAGCATGTTGATGATTCCCTTGCGGGGAAAAGAGACGGTTTAGGCGAACTTTCATATTATTACGGATTTGATGTTGACATAAGCAGAAGTGCTCAAATAGAACTTGTGAGTTCATTGAACAAAGCAGTAAAGGACGGTTATGTCGAAGGAGCTGAGAACTCGAGAAAGAGCTTTTATGCCATTTATGG
>CALCDS010000370.1 GCA_937900065.1 uncultured Clostridiaceae bacterium
TATCCTTATTGTCAAGCGCATTGTTTACAAGCTTTATCTGTCCTTCTACATCCTCTTCATCATCAGGCGCAAAATAGCCTATATCCACGTTGAACTCCTTGGCGGCGGCATATGCTCCAAGCTTCACCGATCCCCAGTGGTACCCGTAGTTCATCCTGGTTACAATGACAATATACTTTTTTGCCTCATCATAGTCATTCAAAGAATTATCGGCTATGCATCCGCTTAATACAAATATGCACAGCAATATGATGGAAAACAGTTTTAAGTTATTTTTTCTTATCATTTTGAAAATCCCCCTCCTTTTCATACCTGTTAAGAGGAAGCCATATATATACCGTTGTTCCGACTTCAAGCTCGCTTTCTATTTGAAGCCCGTATTCCTTTCCATAATAGAGTTGTATCCTTTCATGTACGTTTTTCACTCCAACACCTGAACCATTTTTGCTTTTTACATTGCCTGAAAGCAAGCTGTCGAGCGTTTGCTTGTCCATACCCAATCCATTGTCGCTTATCACGTATAATAGCTTTCCGTCTTTTATGGATACTGAAATTTTAATAAAACCTTGATCCGGCATATATTCTATTCCGTGATATATTGAATTCTCAATTATGGGCTGGAGTATCAGCTTAATCGTGCTGCACTTGAGCGCTTCTTCCTGGGCCTTTATTTCATATTTGAACTTATTTTTATATCTTATGCTCTGTATAACCAGATAATTTTTAGCATGTTCAAGTTCCTGCCTTACCGAGATTATATTTCTTCCCCTGCTTATGCTTATCCTGAAAAGCCTTGCAAGTGCGACAGTCATAGTTATGACATCATCTGATTTGCCGTTTTCAGCCATCCATACCACAGAATCCAAGGTATTATAAAGGAAATGAGGATTTATTTGAGCCTGAAGAGCATTGAGCTCGCTTATCCTTTTAGCTTCCTGTTCCAATACTATCTGGCTCATAAGCTGTTTTATCCTTGCGACCATAAGTTTGAACGCCTTAGACAGCTGGGCGACTTCCGTCTCTCCCTTTATATCTATATTTATATCGAATTTGCCTTGCTCAACCATTTTCATGGATTTTTCAAGTTTCTTTATGGGCTGTGAAATCTTAGCAGATGCAAATGCTGATATTGACATCACAAACAGCACTCCAAACACCAAAAGGTAAAGTATATAATTGCCTATATCCTTTTTTATGGCAGCTATTTCATCCATGTAAGCTATGCCGACTATCCTCCATCTGCAGTAATTCACGGTCTCTATTGTAATCAATCGCCTTTCGCCATTATAATTATCAAAATACCTTCCAAAAACATGTTCCCTGACATCATCGAGATTCTCTTTTTTTAAACCTACATTTATCAGCTGCTGTTGAGGGTGGTAAACTATATTGTAATTTGAATCTATTATATACACATATCCTTTTTTCCCGAAATTGACCTTTTGGCAAAGCTGATCTATGGTGCTGAAATTCATATCAACCAAAAGCACGCCCTTGACTTTTTTACCATTTTGGTTGACTGTAACGCCTCTGCTTAAAGAAACAACCCAGCTGTGCTGGCCTTTATAAATATTTTCAACATGGGGTGACGAAAAATAAAGGTTGGCAGGCTCTTTTATGGGAGCCTTGAACCATTCCTGTTCAGTCATGTCCACATCGTCCTTTATCTTGTAAAAAGGAACGCCAGCTAAAAGCTTGCCTTCGCTTGAAAACAGGGCCAACGTGACTATATCCTTTCTGGTGTTTAAAATGACATCCATCTGGTCTTTTAGATTTGCGCTTGAAATATCCGCGTCGTTGCGTATTACTTCATTTAAATAATTCGATATTTCCATCATGCTTCTTAGATAATAATCAAGATTTGTGTTTACCTGATCTATTATCTGTCTGGTATTTATGATAGCATTTTGTTCAGCTAAATTTGAAACCTTGCTGTATAATATCACCCCTATAAATGTCATGGATATTATTGTAATAAGCATAATGGATAGGCTTATTACAAATTGTATGCTTCTTACCTTAAAAGAATCGGTCAAAAATGCAAACTTTGATTTGACAGTTTCAATAAATTTGTTTTTCAAACCGGCATCCCCTTAGTTGGAATTTCTATACTCTGACGGCGATATGCCAAAATTCTTTTTGAAACAATAAC
>CALCDS010000371.1 GCA_937900065.1 uncultured Clostridiaceae bacterium
TTAAGCAGAGGCAGAATTTTAAATAAAAATTTTTATAGGCGGGAACATTTTGATATCTTGAAGTGTGTTATAAATGAAAGCGCTTTTTAGAAACAAAAGAAGGAGGTATGGCATGTCGGAAAACGAAATTTTACTCAGGAATGCCATGGATGCCTATGGTGATGCGGTCTACCGGCTGGCACTGTGCCATTTGCAAAACACTGCGGACGCGGAGGATATTTTTCAGGATGTATTCCTTCTCTTACTAAAAGAAAAGAGCGTTGAGCAGTGGAGTCCGGAGCACCTGAAAGCATGGCTGCTGAGGGTAACGATTAACCGTTGTCACAATATGGCGCGAAACAGGATGAGAAGGCGGACGCTTTCACTGGAGGAGGTCCCTGAGGTAACGTCTGAGTTGACTGAAAGTGACAATGAGTTATGGGAAGCACTTGGGCGCCTGCCTGCAAAATACAGAATCGTTGTCATTTTATACTATGTTGAGGGATACAAGACCGAAGAAATCGCGAAACTGGTGGAATGCCCGGACGCGACCATTCGTTCCCGCCTTCGTCGCGGAAGGCAGAAACTTAAAGAAATGATTGGAGGTATTTTATATGAGGAACCCTTACAGAGATATGATGGAGAAAATCAAAGTCCCAAACTCATTGAAAGATAAAGTGTTGAATGCCGCTTGTGCAGATCAGTCCCCAGTGGCTGAAAACAGTCGGCATAAGGCAAGATGTCGCAATGTTTTTCGAGCGGCTGTTTGCGCAGCCTGCACCTTTGCCATTTTACTAAGTGGCGGCCTGCTATTTTTTAAATCGGGCACAGGCGGGATAAATGCCGATAAAGGTATCAAAAGCAGCTTATCGCCGACTTATCATTTTGGCCTGGTAGCTTACGCAGCGGACATCAATAGAATCTATGCGCCGGAAGACAACAAGATTGCTTTCTCAATCGCCAATGCAGGCGGTGGTGAGATCCCGGAGAAGGGTGACTACACAGGCTGCCTGTTTCGCATAACTGGAGATGGAATTAAAACGATCAGCGCTTCTATAGACCGTGGAGGTTTTTACAGATATAAAAAGCTGACGAATCTGACACAGGACAACGTAGAAGCCTTGTATGAAGCCGAAGCGAATGGCACTTTGAAAGTGGATACACAATTTATCAGTTCGGATGACAAGAAAATATGGCAGTCAGAGCAGGTGACCGCGGTCGGCAGTAGCTTTTCCGAAGATTGGACCGCAGATGCTAGTTACGGCTTTTGGGTACCGCCGGAGTTGATACATCATAGCGAGAACGAAGATCTTCGGGAAGCCGCCCATAAAGAAATCGACACCTTTAACGGTGCGACGCTAAAGATAACTGCGACTTTTGAAGACGGGTCAAAGCAGACAAAGACCTTGCATCTGAAAACAGGCAAGTTGAAAGTGGTCTATAACAAAGATCATGCTCATACAGTTCTACCGGAACTGGCAACCGGCAATGAACCTTACCTCTACAGCGTGTATGCCGAACTCGAAAATTGATTGACTCAACATCGCTTTATATAATGGGCTGCACTAAAGCTTTTGGTGCAGCCCATTTACTATAGTATACTTGTTTGAGCATAATAAATTATATTGCAAAATGCGAGCCATGAGGGCTCGCATCTTGCATTTGCGGATATAAAATTTGTTGCGCGATGAATCATATTGCTTTTGATATTTCATTATATATAGGGTATCCTCTGAAATTTTTCAAAAAATATTATTTCTAGCTCACAACTTAATCATGTTTAAATGCATAATATCATATAATATGCTGCATATACAAATAACCTAAGGATTGCATATATTCTTACTATTATTCAAGGCCAATGCTTTATAAAGCATACATCATAATATATCAATGAAAATATAAAATAAAAATGAATTTTATATTGAACATTATTTCATTTTCGTGTATTATATATTAAATATATAAAAGCTATGGCACGAATTAAAAATAAAATGACCTGCAAATTTATTCTATGCGATCCATTTTGGGGGATGATGGGAATGATTGAAATAGAAGGTGTTCATAAATATTTTGGACATCAGCATGTGCTAAAGGGCATTGATCTTAATATAGCTTCAGGCGAAAAGCTCGTTATAATCGGGCCGAGCGGTTCGGGAAAGAGCACTCTTATAAGATGCATAAACCTTCTTGAAAAGCCTTCAAAGGGCAGGATAGTCGTTGACAATGTGGAGGTTACGGCGCACAAGGCGCCTATTACAAAGCTAAGGCAATCCGTTGCAATGGTGTTTCAACAATTCAATCTTTACAATCACAAAACCGTATTGGAAAATTTAACGCTTGCTCCGGTGCTTGTTAAGGGCATTTCCAAAGATGAAGCCAAGGAATCGGCACTAGTTTATCTTGACAAGGTGGGATTGAAAAACAAGGCGGATTCATATCCGTCACAGCTTTCAGGAGGGCAGCAGCAGAGAGTCGCCATAGCAAGGGCCCTTGCCATGAAACCAAAGATAATATTATTTGATGAACCGACTTCAGCACTTGATCCTGAAATGATACAGGAAGTATTGGATGTAATGATCGATCTTGCTCATGACGGGATTACGATGGTAGTGGTTACACATGAGATGGGTTTTGCAAGACAGGTCGCGGACAGGGTCATGTTCATGGATGACGGTCAAATACTTGAACAGGGGACTCCGGA